>DAOUOU010000074.1 GCA_030626465.1 Bacteroidales bacterium | reverse complement strand
TTACCACCGAATACAGTCGCCAGGATTTTACTAAATCTACTATTAACAAAGAACATGAAAATCTTAGTAAATACTCCTCCCTGCGATTTGGAATAGAATATACACCTGTTCCTCTGACAAGTAGAAAAAGAGTCTCTTATTTTAAAAGAATCCATTACCGAATAGGAGGACATTATACCAATACTTATCTTAAAATTGCTGACACGCAAATTTCAGATTATGGATTTAGTATCGGATTAGGCTTGCCATGGCGAAATCCGAGTAAGCTATACACGTATTCATCGTTTAATTTGTCTTATGAATATGGAGTAAGAGGAACCACTAATAATGGTTTACTGAAAGAAAACTATCATATTGTAACAATTGGTTTTACTTTGCACGATTTTTGGTTTAGAAAACCGAAATATGATTAAATTTATATTGATGAAAATTCTAAAGATGAAAAGATTTCTATTTATTGGAGTATTCCTCTCTGCATCATTTTTTGTATTTAGTCAAAAAGGTATTGAAGATGGTTCCAAGTATGGTCATGGAGATGATAGCATCAGATGTAGAAGAAATCTGTCCCTTTATAGAGAAGAAGCCAGACATAGAAATTTTGACATGTCATACCCATACTGGAAGATTCCTTTTGATGAATGCCCGAAATCTTCAAAAAATATTTATCTCGATGGAGTTAAGATCATCAAATCCAAGTTAGATAAAACAGAAATACCGGAACGCAAGAAAGAATTGCTCGATACTCTGATGTTAGTCTATGAAAGACGAATGGAATATTATGGGGAAAGAGGCAACGTTCTTGGACGTAAAGGTGTTGACCTGTTAAAATATGGAAGAAATGATTTAGATAACATTACAGAAGCATATAGTTATCTCAGAGAATCGATAGAACTTCGCAAAACCAAAGCTTCAAATCCTGTTCTTATCAGTTTTGTTTCAACAACAATTATTTTATACAAGAATAATACACATGATGCCGGCACTACTATTGAAGACTACATATTTGTCTCTGCCATAATAGATGAAAAAATTGAAGATAAACCGAATAATAGTGAATTACAGGGAATCAAGACGGCTGTCAATGAAAATTTTGTGAAAGATGGCCCCGGTAATTGTGATACATTGATTGATTATTTCACAAAAGAATTAGTATCCAAAAAAGAAAACATCGAGTTTTTAAGAATGTTAACATCCTTACTACGAAATAAAGACTGTACAAATTCTAACCTGTTTTATATTGCTTCGAAGGATCTGCACAGACTTTCACCCACAGCAGAATCTGCATTAAATATTGCTATTTTAGCATTTAACGCCAAAAAATATAGAGAAGCTGCAGCGTATTATCAGCAAGCACTTAATCTGGAAACCATAGAGAATAATAAAGCCGATTATTATTTTGGCTTGGCAGCTTGCAACAGTGAATTAAAGAATAAATCTGCAGCCCGTGATTATGCATTTAAAGCCAGTAGAATTAGAGTCAATTGGGGCGAACCCTATATCCTGATCGGACAATTGTATGCAAGCAGTAAAAGTGAATGTGAGTCAATGTCACTTCCAAACTCAGTATACTGGATTGCTGTTGATCTGTTTAATAAAGCCAAAACAGCTGATCTTTCAGTCGAAGAAAAAGCTAATAAATATATTCTCTCGTACACAAAATACTTTCCAAACAAAGAAGAGGCATTTTTTCAGAATGTCACTGAAGGAGATAAATATTTTATTAATTGCTGGATCAATGAGACTACAACAGCCAGATTCAATGATTAAAAATCATTTGATTGTCGATAATATGCTTTACAGATCTCTTATAATTCTCGTTGCTATTTCGTTATCATCTATTGGCTGTCATAATGATTTGGATGTCATTAATGCACTAACCGATGAACTAAATTTCCCATTACAAACCGGGGAAAACATTGAAGTACAATATACAGATTCAGGACGATTGCAGCTGATCTTTAAGGCTCCTGTGATGGAAAAATATCATAAGAGTGAAGAAGAGGGAGCCTATTTTGAATTCAACCAGGGCATAGAAGTATATTTTTATGATGAAAAAGAAAAACTGGAATCATTAATCAAGGCCGGCTACGCGCAGTATTTTGAAAAAAAAAGTCTGTGGAAAGCAACTGACAGCGTTGTAGCCCGAAACGTACAGACTGATGAGCAATTAAATTCTGAAGAAATATATTGGGATCAGGAAAACAAGCGTATTTATTCTCATGTTTTTACAAAAATCACAAACGATGAAGGCGTTTATTTTGGAGAGAAAGGATTTGAGTCCGATCAGAATCTTGAGAATTATAAACTTTTTGGATCAAGAGGTAGTGTTGATGTCAAAGATGAGGAGCTCCCTTAAAAGATAAAACATTTGAAAATTATCTGGCTAATATTAGCTATCTTAACAAGTGCCATAGCTTTTTATAACTTGTTTTCAAAAGGAATTGAGACATCATATATGTTCTTTATTATGTCTGTTGTATCGTTCCTTTTGTATCTTTTGAGAAGAAAATTGAGTCATAAAAATAATTGATAAGCCTGATGAATGATTTGCTGATCATAACGATTACCTTACTTTTCAGTGCGTTTTTTTCAGGGATGGAAATAGCCTATATCTCTTCCAATAAATTAAGAATTGAGCTTGATAAGAAACAAGGACATTTTGCAGCACGCATCATAACCCTTTTTGTTGATAATCCCAGTAAGTTTTTAGCCACCATGTTGCTTGGAAATAACATCGCACTGGTTATTTATGGTATCAAAATGGCACAGCTTCTGGAACCCCTGATAACTATTTTTTTCCATTCTCCTGCTGTGGTACTTACAATACAAACCGTACTTTCTGCAGTTTTAATATTAATCACTGCAGAATTCTTACCAAAAGTAATATTCCGTTCTATCCCTAATTATACACTCAATATTTTTTCTTTTCCTGTATCACTTTTTTACTTTATGTTCTATCCCGTTACATCTGCCATTACTAAATTTTCGATAGCTATTATTAATAAATTCCATAACAATAACGAACAAGAAATCGGGACGAAACAAGTTTTTAACAAGATAGATCTAACGCACTTGATCAACCAGGCTCAGGAAAAAAAATCCGAAGATACATCACAGGATAACAACTTGAAATTATTCCAGAATGCTCTACATTTCTCTTCAGTGAAAGTACGCGATTGTATGGTGCCCAGAACTGAAATAACTGCTCTTGAGATGAACAGCACAATTGATGAATTTCGACAAATGTTTATTGAGACAGGTTTTTCCAAAATTCTTATTTATAAAGACAATATTGATGATATAATTGGTTATATCACTTCAAAATCTTTATTTAAAAATATACGTTCTGTCCGTGATAAAGTAATTGATGTATCATTTGTTCCTGAGATTATGTCAGCAAATAGCCTTCTGGAAAAGTTTATACAGGAAAAGAAAAACCTGGCAGTAATTGTGGATGAATTTGGAGGCATATCCGGAATGCTAACCATTGAAGATATTATTGAGGAAATTTTTGGGGAAATTGAAGATGAACATGATACTGTAGAATTAATTAATAAACAAATTAATGAAGAGGAATTTATATTTTCAGGACGTATGGAGATCGACCTGATCAATGATAAATACCATCTGAATATTCCGGAATCAGAAGATTATGAAACCTTGGGAGGATTTATTTTTCATCATCATGAAAGCATTCCAAAACTGAACGAAAGGATAGAAATCGATCCATTTGAAATTAAAATATTGAAAGTGTCAAAAACAAAAATCGATCTTATTCATTTCAAGTCAGTGTCATCTTAATTTTCTCAAATTTTGCCTGGTAATTGTTGAAAAAGACTATTAATTGTTATATTCGTAGCCTGAATTTTCAAACCTAAAATTCTTATTGGATGGCAATTATACAAAGTATCAGAAACAGGGCAGGATTATTGATTGCAGTTATTATTGGAGTAGCGCTTTTTGCTTTCATTGTTGGAGATTTTATTACCTCCGGTGGGTTTTTGTATCAAAAATCTAAACTAAATATTGCTGAAGTGAATGGGAAAAAAGTATCTTATCCGGATTATCAAAAGATTCTTCTGCATATTGAAAACATCCTGAAAATACAGTATCAGACAAATACATTGAACGAAGAAATGGCCGAAGGTGTAAGAAACCAGGCCTGGCAGGAAATTCTTCAAAGTCTGATTCTATATAAAGAATATGATAAGTTGGGACTGGCAGTTCACGACCAGGAATTTTCAGATTTAATTCTTGGACCGAATCCTCATCCATTAATAATGCAGATGTATACAAATCCTAATACCGGAACGTTAGACAGACTGAAGTTAACAGAAGATATGAGTAGAATTGATCAACTTCCTGAGGATCAAAAAAAGCTTTGGGTCTATTACGAGGACATGATCACAAAAGAAAGACTGTACGCAAAATATCATGCCCTGATTCGCCAGGGGTTGTATGTCACCACATTTGAAGCTCAACGCCGCCAGGAAGAAATAAATAATTCTGTCGATATCAGTTTTATTCAAAAACCTTATACATCAGTGGCTGATAGCACAATTACAATTAATAATTCTGATATCAGGGAGTATTATAAAGAGCATAAGGAAGAGCATAAGCAGGAAGAAACGAGAAATATAAAATATGTAGCTTTCGATATAACTCCTTCCGAGAAGGATTATAATGATGCGCAAGAATGGATTAATGATGCTCTTACTGAATTCAAGGAAATTGAAGATGTTGAGCAATACATCAATTTTAACTCACCCCCTTTCGATCCTACCAATTATAGCAAAGGTGTACTTCCTGATACAATAGATGAATTTATGTTTAATGCAAACCTGGGAGATGTTTATGGACCTTACTTTGAAGATAATTCCTACAAACTTGCAAAGCTTGCAAAAATTAATTACTTGTCTGATTCGGTAAGTATTAGCCACATTTTATTACCTGTTAATCAGACCAATATTGGACCTATGCAGGCTCTCGCTGATAGTTTAAAAAAACTTGCTGAAAATGGAAGAAACTTCGCGATGCTGGCTCGGGATAATTCTGTTGATCCTACCGGCCAAACCGGTGGTGACATGGGTTGGATAAAAGAAGGTTTTAATGGTCGTTATTTTAGCGATAGTTGTTTTTATGCCAGGAAGGGTGATGTTAAAATCACTTATAGCGAGTCAGGATTACATGTGATAAAAATTACCGGTAGATCAAAACCAATGAAAAAAATACAGGTTGGTTTTCTCTCAAGGGAAGTCATTCCGGGTAATGAAACAGATCACTATTATTACACAAAAGCAGTAGAATTTGCGACCCAGAACAATACCCTTGAGAAATTTGAAGCTACTACAGCTGATAATGATCGAAAAGCGATACCTGTATTTGGACTTAAGCCCCTTGATAATAACATACAGGGATTAGAAGGATCCCGATATATTGTTCATTGGGCCTTTCAGTCAGAAGTAGGAGACCTGATAGATGAAATCAGAGAATATGAAAATAAATATATTGTAGCTATTGTAACCAAAGTAAATAATAAGGGGTATATACCCCTCGAAGAGGTTCAGGCAACAATAGAACTCGAGATCAGAAAAGAGAAAAAAGCCGAAAAATTAATTGAGGAGATGCTTCTGGCATCTTCAAACGCAGAATCTATTGACGATGTTGCAAAGTCATTAGGATTAAATGTCCAGTCTGCCACCGGAGTGCGCTTCACATCATTTTCAGTACTTGGAGCCGGTAACGAACCTAGCCTGGTTGCTGCCTCTCTGAGCGCTGAACCTAATCAACTTACAGAACCCATAAAAGGTGTAAATAGTGTTTATATGATTTATGTCGAAAATACTGGCGAAACTGATAATCAATTCAATAACACTGACATGACAAAAAGCTATATACAAAGGAACTTTGCAAACCGTGCTGACAGATCAACTTTTGAAGTGCTGCAGGATCTCGCTAATATTACTGATAACAGGGTAAATTTCTATTAGTTTACAAGCCATAATAAATTACACACCTTCAGAATCCTCTCTTTCACTTCTTCAGGTGTAGGATTCAACTCTTCTGTTATGAATAAGCCATTAGCAATATCTATACGCTCAAATACCTGCAGATACAAATTGAAAATGATATACAGGCTTAAAAGATACCTCTGCTCAAGCTGATCTTCAATCCGTCGAATTATTTGAAGAGTCTCTTGTTTATAATTTTCAGCATAGGAATAGTATTCTTCAATAACATTGCGGAACGCTTTTGTAATAGGAGCTCCATTTGCAATCTTCTTTAGATCGGAAGGAACCAGATTGTTGTTTTCCAGAATATCATTGGCAAAATAATTCAGGTTGTTGAATTGGTCTTTCTGAAAATCCCTTATGATATGCACCAGGTAACTAAACAATGCACAAGGTCGGGCAATTTCCATCACATCAAAATCAGGAGGTATATACTGGTTATTATATTTGCCAAGACAACATAAATGGACAAAAACAGAGGCCGGGGCAACAGAGGCACCTTCGGCATATAAAATAAAGTCATTATAGGTTGGAAATCCATCATGGTTTATATCGTATATCATGGATTTTGAAAAATTATTAAACAAGCTCGACGGAATCTTAAATTTATCTATTGTCTCGGTAATTCTTCTGACAAACGGATCCATGGATGATAAGTCACTTAAACAATCAATCCAATCATTCACCTTTTGAGTAAATAAACCCTTCTCGTTTTTAGTTATTGTTCCATCCGCTTTTCTGTCATCGATCAAATCATCGATTTGTCGCATAAATTTATAGCATATTTTTGCTGCATCATACCTTTCCTCTTCCCAGAAGCCAGCTGCTATAAGAATATTAGGATGATCCTTAACTGCCTCAAAATCAATTTTTTCAATAATAGCATTTGTATCCAGTTTTTCAGTTTTCATGTTTGCTTTGATTTAATCACTTATATTTTTGTATTATTCTTTCAGCAGTGAGCATTGCTGAGATAAAGATCATAGGTATACCGCTCCCGGGATGAGTGCTGCTGCCCACGAAGAATAAATTCTTGTATTTCTTATGAATATTATGAGGTCTGAAATATCCCATTTGTAAAAGATTATGACTGAGACATCCAAAAGCAGCACCTCTTGACAAATTAAAAAGAGTCTGCCAGGTTTTTGGCGTATAGCACACTTCAAATTTTATATGATTTTTAAAATCCTTCATGCCTTCTTCTTCAAGTCTTTGAATTATCCCTTTTCGAGCTCTATTTTTTAAAGTACTCCAGTTCTGATCAATTCGTTCATCTATATGTCCAACCTGCACGATGGCCGTAATTGTATCGTGACCCGAAGGGGCAGCCGTTTTATCTGATCTGGTTGGAGAATGAATATAGAAGGTTTGTTCTTCAGCGAGCAATTTTTCTTTGAACACCTTATGCAATCCTTTCTTATAATTCTTTGCAACAAATAAATTATGCTGTTCCAGTTGCGGATAAAAAGTATCTATGCCCCAGTGAAATGCCAGTGCTGAGCATGTATAATTTTTTTTATTTATTTTTTTTGTTGATAATCTTTTTGGCAAGAGTTGGTTATAAACATAGGGCAAATCGGCATTAGCAAGAACTATCTCTGCAGAATGAAATACATTGTTACTGAGAACAATTCCTTGAGCACTATTATTAGTTACTTTTATCTCTTTTACGGGTGAATTAAGATAAACCTGAACCCCTTTTTCCTTTGCTATTGCAAGTAAATTATTTATAATCTCTTTCATCCCGCCTTTGGGAAACCAAACTCCATCCGATATTTCAATGTAAGGCAATCCGGCAAAAACTCCTGAAGCGGTCAGAGGATTCTGTCCGATGAATAAATTTTGTAAAGTAAATATATATCGCAATACTTCGTGTTTAAAGAATTTGCTGATATAATAATAATGATTTTTATGAGCATTTACCTGAAACAATAAAAACATGTTCCTTATGTTTATCATATCGAAGAGGCCGTAGAAATTACGATCAAGAAAATACTTCATTGAAAGCTTGAACGATTTTGAACTTTTCTGCATGTATTTGAGAAATCTGCTGTAGCTTCCCGCTTCCAATGATTCCAATTGATCCTTCATTCTTGGTAGATCAGCTGAAAATAAAAACTCTTCTCCACTCTGAAACTTAATCTTATAGGTAGGGTCCATTCTATAAAGTTCAAATTCATTAGTAAAAGACCTTCCTGCCAATGAGTAGAATTTCTTATAAAGATCAGGCATCATGATCAAGGTTGCCCCAATATCGAACCTGTGACCATCTTTAATAAAATTGCCACACCTGCCACCAGCATAGGGATTCTTCTCGAAGACCGAGACCTTATACCCTTTGTGAGCCAGTAAAATTGCCGTAGCAATACCTCCTAATCCTGCACCTATTATAACTACCTCACGTTTCATCAGCAATAGTTTTTATTAAAAAGAATGAAAAACAGACCCAGTTCTTATGGACAAATTACAGATACAAAAGTTTCTTTTGCAATATAGAAATTCTGAAATAATTTTAGCTCTATAAAAAGCCTGAATATGGCTTTTCAGGAAAAATCAGGAGGAGAACTATGCATTGATAGTTATTTTAGTCCACATTCTCATGCAAATAGCGATTGTTATCGCTCAGTTTTACATTTTTTTCATCGTCATCAGAAAGTGAATACCTGGAAATTTTTTTCTCTTTTGATGGTGCGGTTTTGTCCAGTTCAAAATTGCGACGCACGTAAGCAGGTTGGTTTTCCATCTCATCAATGCTTGTTTTTGCCTGCTGACTGTTCAGATCCATTTCCCGAAGCTTTTCATATGTCTTTTTAATATTCTTAACTCTTTCTGCTCCTTTTTTTAATTCAATTGCCCTTTCCATATTTCTATCTTTCAAATCTTCGGTATACATTTCTGCCTCATAGGGTTGTGCAAGATCAAACTCAATTTCGCGCTGTTTAACAATGTTACTACCGGATCTTTTACGGTTTTTTGATACATCTTTTACCTCAAAACCATCAGCATTATTTAAAGGATTGGATAGTTTATTCGTTTCATCATCGTTAAGAGAAACCTTATCGAGCTGACGTTTGCGAATATACAGTTCAGGAATGCTATTGGTGCCAAAACCTGTTGCAATGACAGTAACGCTTAGAGCATCACCCAACGATCCATCAATTCCGTTACCCCATATCAGATCCGCATCGTCTCCGGCACAGCTTTGCACGTAATCAGTAACCTGACCTATCTCATCCATTGTAATTTCTTCATTGCCAGAAGTTATGTTGATAAGTATATTTCGTGATCCTACAATATTGTTATCATTAAGCAGGGGTGAGTTAAGTGCTTCGGTTACAGCCTTGATGGCCCTGTCCTCTCCTTTTACTTTTGCAGAACCCATTATTGCTACACCCGAGTTTGTCATAACTGTTTCAACATCAGCAAAATCAACATTTATATATCCATGCACAGTAATGATCTCAGCAATACCTTTGGCAGCTATAGCCAATACATTATCGGCTTTTGCGAATGCCTCCGATACTTTCAGGTCTCCATACATTTCGCGAATTTTTTCATTGTTAATTACCAGCAATGAGTCGACATATTTTTCTATTTCAGCAATACCTTCAAGTGCCTGGTTTATTCTCCTTTGCCCTTCATTTCGAAAAGGAATTGTAAGAATAGCTACTGTAAGAATACCAAGCTCTTTGGCTGCTTTTGCGATGACAGGAGCTGCACCTGTTCCTGTTCCTCCGCCCATTCCTGAAGTAATAAAGACCATTTTCGTATTAACAGATAAGACATCAATAACATCATCGAGATTTTCGATTGCTGCTTCTCTTCCAATTGATGGTTTATTTCCTGCTCCTCGTCCTTCGGTTAATGATGCTCCAAGTTGGATCTTTATCTGTACAGGACTGTTTTCAAGAGCCTGGGCATCAGTATTGCTAACTATAAAATCAACATCTTTTATTCCATGAACGTACATATAATTTACAGCATTACTACCCCCACCTCCAACACCAATAACCTTAATTATTGATGATTTGTTTACAGGCAAATCGAAGTTCATCAATTCTTCTTTCATCTGTTTAAAATTTTTTGTACATGAAAAAAGCAAAAAAAATTCGCATATTCAGGCACCGGGCCTCGCCCTTCTGCATGAAAATTGTAATCCTGACTGCCATCAGGCAGGCATGCCTGTTTGTATAAATTTTATTCACTGCCCCGTCCGAACGACCGTTCGTCCGGGCGGAGTTCATGAGATCGCATTGCTTAGTTCATGTTCGTTTTATATTGTTTTAGTTCTTAATAGTATTAGGCATAAAAATCTTGCTTATTCCATGTCAGCACCTTTTTCTTCAAAAATATCAGTGATACGCTTTTTAAAAGCAGCTATAATTCCACTACCAATTCTGTTTTCCTCAGCTTCTGAAAGCATGTCTTCTTCTTCCGTTTCTTTCCTTTCTATCTCATTTTCATCCATTCCTTCCTTTTTATAGATTTCCCATCCTTTGAGCAGTAGACCTACACTTGTTGCATATTGCGGCTTATTGATCTCATCGCTTGGATCTCCGGCCAGATATTCAATAGGATATCCAATGCGTATATCCATACCCGTATGAAATCTTACCAGCTGAGCCAAATGTTTTAAAAGAGCCCCTCCACCTGTAAGTACAATCCCTGCACTTAATTTGTCCATACATCCGCTGTTTTCAATTTCGAACATTACAGCATCAATGATCTCTTCCATTCGCATCTGGATTATATAGGCCAGATTTTTGAAAGAGATCTCCTTGGGCTCACGACCATTTATTCCCGGAATTGTAACTACCTTATCATCGGGTGCGAGATCACCCAGAGCTGAACCAAATTGTGTTTTAAGAGCTTCGGCCTGTCGATGCAATATCTTACACCCTTCCTTGATATCCTTGGTTACTACATTCCCGCCAAAAGGTATAACTGCAGTATGTCGAATAGAATCATCATAGAAAACAGCTACATCAGTTGTTCCTCCACCGATATCAACAAGAGCTACTCCAGCTTCCTTTTCGTCATCGGTTAAAACTGCCGACGAGGATGCCAATGGCTCTAATATAAGCTGATTCACACTGAGTCCAACACGGTTTACGCATCTCTCAATATTTTTTGCAGATGCAATCTGGCCAATTACAATATGAAAATTAGCTTCCAGGCGACGACCAGACATTCCAACAGGATTTTTTACTCCGGTTTCACTATCCACAATATAATTTTGTGGTAATACATGTATAATTTCCTCTCCAAGATCAATCGGGATTTTGTACATATCAGCTATGAGAGCATCAATGTCTTTCTGAATAATCTCATCCCTGTCGCTACCCAGGTTGATATATCCCCTGTTCTTAATACTTTTGATGTGTTGTCCGGCAATGCCAACAAATACATCGCTAAACTGCAAATCAGCTTGTTTTTGTGCTTCATCTACTGTTTGCCGTATGGCACCAACAGTTTCTTCGATATTTAGGACCACTCCTTTTTTAATACCTTTCGAAACGGTTTTACTCATCCCCACCACATCGAGTTTTCCATCATCATTTACCTTTCCGATAAGTGATACAATTTTGGTAGTTCCGATATCGATTGCTGCAACATAATTACTTTTTTGCCTCATCATTTTTGTTATATTTTAGTGCATACAACTTGATCTTTGTACTTCAGATTAATTTTTACATACTGATTCCATCCAATGGTATTCAGTCCCTCTTTATAGAATATTTCAAGCTTATCCAGTTTCTCAATGTAATCATCCACCTTACCCAGTATTATCAAATGGGGCCCAATACGAGGAATCAGTTCATACTCTCCAGATTGATTGACATATACCTGAACAAATTGTGAGTTCCACAAATCATGTTGATTAATGTAGAGAGTCAGAGTATATATCTCTTTTATCATTTGTTCCTGATTACCTTCACCCAGATTATTTACATTCACAGTTTTTCCAATATTAAAAGGTGTTTGTATATGCCCGTTGACAACCAAAACATGTGGTGTGAAACGGGGTGAT
>DAOUOU010000086.1 GCA_030626465.1 Bacteroidales bacterium | reverse complement strand
AACTCAATTAGTTGTAAACTGGTAAATAGGGTTTTTGCTGTTGTCAAAAGACAAACACCCTATACTTGTATTTATGAGCATAATTTTGCTTAAAATACTTGCTTTTATCTTAGAATTCAATTAAACCTTATACAACCAGCGAAGCCTTTAAAGACATGGACAGATATAACAAAAAGAAGATTCTTAACAAGGGGACAAAAAAGTCACAGGTTTTCGGACTTAAATTAGTATAAAAGTTTAAAAAAGATACTTAACAGATAGTTCAATATTTTGTCCATAAAGATTGTAATGTTCATATTCCACCTGATTCCCCGGTAATAAAATTTCTTCATCTAAACCCGGAGCAAGACCGAATTTCCAGAAGTAACCTGCTTCGATTCTCCAGTTGCGGTTAATCTTATAAAATATGCCCAGACCAATTCTGACACCTATGTGGTTTTTCAAAATGTATTCTTCCGATTTGTCTTTCAGATTGACAGTATAGTATCCTCCTCCTTCTATAAAAGGTTGAACTGATTTGCCTACTGTTATTCGAAATCCAAGAGGAATTGTCACAGTACTTCCGAGAGAGTTTTTATCGAACTCTATACCAGAAACGATCAAAAATCTTGAGAAATAAGGCGAATACTCAAAACTTAAAGCATATTTCTGAGTCAGATACCTGGCAGTTTCCAGTTCATCAGATTGTCGTTTATAAAAACTATTACCCATGCCTAATTTTGCTCCGATAATAAAATCCTGTGCATTGCTTACAGAAAAACTTAAGAGCGTAAAAACTAGGAAAGTATATCTCCGGAATAGCAATCTTTTTTTCTTCACGTGCGATTTTAATTTACCAATGATTTGAAATCTTCTCCACTGGGATTCTGAAATACTTTCAGATCAAACTGGGGAATGACTGAAAGAATATGATCAAAAATATCAGCCTGAATACTCTTGTAATATGCCCAACGCTGGTCCTTGCTAAAAACATAGATCTCAAGAGGAATTCCTTTATCGGTAGGTTGCAGATGTCTCACAAGAAACGTCATATCGTTATGTATCATAGGATGGTTCTTCAAGTATGACTCCAGGTATTTTCTGAAAGTACCAAGGTTTGTCATTCTTCTCCCATTCACAACTAGATCGTCACTTATATTGTTTTCCTTATTGTATTTCTCGAGTTCTTTTTGTTTGTTTTCTGTGTATTCCTTCAGGTAAATGATCTTCTTAAGTCTTTCAAGCATTTCGGATGTACAAAATTTTACACTTCGCATATCAATATTGATATGTCTTTTTATTCTTCTGCCACCTGACTCTTCCATGCCTCGCCAGTTACTAAAGGATTCTGAAACCAGGGCATAAGTGGGAATGGTACTGATAGTTTTATCCCAATTTTGAACTTTAGCAGTATTGAGAGTGATTTCGGTAACTGTTCCATCGGCATTGTATTTTGGCATTGTTATCCAGTCACCTATTTTTATCATATTATTAGCAGCCAATTGTATACTGGCAATAAAACCCAGAATCGTATCTTTGAAAACCAGGATTAAAACAGCAGTCAGTGCCCCGATACCGGTGAGCAATTTTGCAGGTGATTTGCCCAGAATTATAGATAGTACCAGAATGATAGCAATACAATAAATGATGATTTGCACCACCTGTAGATATCCCTTAATTGGTCTGTTCTCAGCAACAGGGAGTGTTTCGTATATACTATTCAATGAAAGGATGAACGAGTTTATTACCAGTAATGCAATAATTATCATGTAAATGGTAATAGCTCCCTGTAAAAAACTGGTAAGGTTTTCGAAATCACCCAACACATGGCCTATTGAATAACGAAGTATTAATGCAGGTGCCAGGTGCGAAAGGCGATTGAACACTTTTTTCTCATACAATATATCATCCCAGGTGGTTGATGTTCTCTTAATGAGTCTGCCAATTAAAGTTACTATAAGACGACGAGTGATAACATCAGCTAAGAAGGCCAGGATAAGAATAACAAAAATGCCAAAGAATATATTTAAATAATTTGCATAGGTTTCATTTATACCCCAACTTACCAGAATATTTTTTATATCAAAAAGAAAACGATTTTCCATGGGTTACAAGATCTGTATTTTTCTTATTATTACAATGTGTGCAAAAATACAACGAATCAATAAACTAATTCTATAAATGAAGCATATTCACCTTCTCTTTTTTCTACAATTGTCTTTTTTTTCGCTATCTGCACAGCAAGAGTACACTAAATATTTCACAGATGATAAGTTAAGGTATGATTACACAATAACTGGTGATCACCAGGTTACCCGGATCCAGGATATGAATTTTTACCGGGAACACAACTGGAGTGGGTCAAAACTGAATTTAATTGATACTTTCCAATACGGTGAGCTGTTATTGGAAGTATTTGATTCTTCAACAAGCAAGCTTATTTATTCAAAAGGATACTCATCTCTCTATAAAGAATGGCAGACAACTGATGAAGCTATACTTTCAGAAAGGACATTTTCCGAATCGGTAATAGCTCCTTTTCCAAAGCATTCTATCAGGATAAAGTTATCAGAGAGAGGATTCGACATGAGGTTCAAAGAAATTCATACAACTTATATTAATCCCACGTCTCGGGAGATAGAAGAAATAGAACCATTTGAATTTGTGCGATCTCATCATATTCTGGTAAACGGACCCGTTTCATCAAAGGTTGATATTGTTTTTGTATCAGAAGGATACACAAGTTCCGAGGAAGAATTTTTTTTTGATGATGTAAAGAAATTCAGTGATATTTTATTTAATTGGGACCCTTATCACAACTATCGTAATGCCTTTAACATTTATGGTGTCTTTGTTGCATCTGAAGATAAGGGAGCAGATATTCCTCAGGATTCTTTATGGCTAAATACTGCATTAAATGCAGGATTCAATACATTTGGCAGTGATAGATATCTGACAACCAATGATATTTGCAGAGTTCGGGATGTTGTGGCGGGCATACCATACGATCAGATTTGTATCCTGGTAAACAGCGATAAGTACGGAGGTGGAGGAATCTACAATTTTTATACAATTTTTTCTACAGGAAATGCATTATCAGAATTTCTTTTTCATCATGAATTCGGACATGGATTTGCGTCTTTGGCAGATGAATATTTTTCTTCTATTGTTCCTTATAATAATATGGTTAACCTGAATTGTGAGCCATACCAGCCAAATATTACAATCCTGATTAATTTTGACCGAAAATGGAAGAGTATGATCGCTGATACAGTCCCGATACCAACTCCATATTCACAGGCATATACTGATGTTATTGGTCTTTTTGAAGGAGCTGCCTATACCTCAAAAGGTGTTTACAGGCCCTGCTATGATTGTTCAATGAAGTCAAAGATTAATAATGCGTTTTGTCCGGTATGTAAAATAGCAATTGAGCAGATGATCTTATTTTATTATACTTCTGAATAAAAAAACAGTCATTTTCATCGAAAATGACTGTTTTTTTTCATATGATTGAAATTCTATTCGGTTATTTCAATGCTTTCTATGGTATCACCTGCTGCTATCTGTTCTATGACATCAAGTCCTTCGATTACTTTTCCAAAGCAGGTATGATTTCTATCAAGGTGTTGTGTGTTTTTTCGGTTGTGACATATAAAAAATTGTGAACCACCTGTATTTCTGCCAGCGTGTGCCATCGATAATACCCCGGTATCATGATACTGCCTTTCTCCGTCAAGCTCACAATCGATAGAATATCCGGGACCTCCGGTTCCAATCCTTGGATTACTCATATCCTTTGAATAGGGACAACCACCCTGTATAACAAAATCAGGAATTACTCTATGAAATGCCAGGCCGTTGTAATAACCTTCCCCGGATAGTTTGATAAAATTTGCCGCAGCAACAGGAGCATCGTCCTCATAGAACTCAACCTTCATATCTCCTTTTGCGGTACGAATAATAGCTTTACTCATTAGATTCTCCCGGTATTACTTCCAGCAATTCAATTTCAAAAATAAGTGTTGAATAAGGAGGGATTCCTGAACGGGTTCCTCTTGGACCATATCCCAGTATATGAGGAACATAAAGCTCATATTTTCCGCCTTCTTTCATTAGCTGCAGTCCTTCTGTCCAGCCTCTTATAACACCTCTCAGGGGGAATTTGGCAGGCTCTCCTCTATCGTAAGAACTGTCGAATGTTTCTCCATTCGTTAAACTTCCCTTGTAATGACATATAACAGTGTCAGGATCAGCCGGAGATCTTCCGGTACCTTCTACAATAATTTTATATTGCAATCCGCTTTCTGTTTCAAGTACTCCATCTTTTGCTTTATTTAAAGCTAAAAATTCCTCTCCCTCTTTCTCCATCAAGCTGTTCATGTATTCCTGCAGATACATATTAATTTCTTGCATGGTAAAAGCTGTATCACCAGAGAAAGCATCTTCGATGCCCTTTTTCACAAGATTTGTGTTTATATCTTCCTCTGTGGCTTTTTGATTTACCAGGGAAAATCCTACCGAAAGTCCGACCATATAACTGGCGGAATCTGCATCGCTATTGAGTTTCTGAGATTTCAAGCTAACAGTATTACAGGCTGTCATAGACAGGAGTGCCATGAATAATATACTGGCAAAAGTGAAGTTTTTCATATGTATTATATTAATAGTTAATTAAAAATAAGGTGGCGAAGGTAACCCTATTTTTAAGAATTTCCGAATTGTGAATAACTCTTCTTTCACCCTGTCATTCAAATATGTAAATTTCATTCGATTCTAAATATACATGTTATGAGATCAATTGCTATTCAGAAGTTCAGCTTAATGCTGATCATATTTGCTTTTGGAGCATATTTAAATCCAAATTTCAGCCAGGAAGTTTCTAAAACGGAACTTGAAGCTCGTGCATTTCAACACTTTAAATCTCATAATTACGATAAGGCTGCCACGGATTTCGAAGTACTCTATGATCTTTTTCCAAAAGATTCCAGGTTTGCTTATTACTTAGGAAGATCTTATTTACACTCGAATCAAAAACTGGATGATGCGGTAAGACATTTAAAATTTGCTGCCACTCGTAATTATGGTGAGGATGCATACTATTATCTGGGCAGAGCATATCATTTGACTTATACATTCGAGGATGCAACGCTGGCCTTTATTACATTTAAAAAAACTGCCAGGAACAGTGATCTGAATAAACTTAAAATCGATTACTGGATAAATGTAAATGAAAATGCGAAAGAATCGGTTAAAGTTGCCAGAAAGATTGTTGTTGACAGGGAACAATCCGTACCTGAAAATGCATTGGAAAGTGCTTTCGGAGAAGAGCTCCATGGAAATTTCATATATGTTCCGGATGAGTTCAAATCGAAAACAGATATTGAGGAGGATTATCAGGCATTGATGTTTCTTCCAGATGATGTTCAGCTTGGTGATTATATTTATTTCGAGAGTCTGTCTAAAAAGGCAAAACAAGAATTGGAAATCTATCGTGTTGAAGTTTTATCATCCGAAGATTTTAGTATGCCCGAACCTTTGCCCCTTACAATTAATACAGAGCATGATGAAGCTTATCCCTATTATGACAAATCCTCATCACTGCTCTATTTCAGCTCGAAAGGTCATAATACATCAGGGGGTTACGATATTTTCAGATGCCGTTATGATTCTGCAAATTCTGCATGGACATCTCCTGAGAAACTGGATTTCCCTATCAATACAACTTATGATGATATACTGTATACCATGATTGATGATGGGAAAAAATCAATTTTTCTTTCGAACAGAAATTCTATGATAAAAGAATATATAGCGTATACGATTCTGAATAATCAGCAGACTGAGTATTTAACCCCGGCAAATCGTGAAGACATTTTAGCTCTGGCATTATTTGATTACGAAGATAGATCTGACAATATCAGGCTTACTTATTACGATTACGAAGAAAACTTTGATGGCAATACAGAATATGAACAATTATTGACTGAAGCACTGGCCTTGCAATTACAGAGCGATTCACTGGCATGGATAGTAACAGATTTAAGGAAAAAGATAGAGAATGAAGACAATTATCAAAAAAAACAGGTTCTGATTGCTAACATTACTACCATAGACAAGGAATCTAAAAGGATGCAACTATTGGCTGATGAGAAATTCTTGTTGGCTGAACAAATAGGCGGCACCAATAATTCAGATAAACAAAACGATTATAATTCAGCAATTCATGCTGAGAATAAGATAGAAGGTCTTACTGTATACTCTTTTAATTCATCTTCCACGCAGGCTGAGGAATCCTCTGATTTAAGCAGTGAGGTGAGCTATAACAAAGGCAAAGAGGCTGCAGCAATTGCAAAAAGTGAGTTTTCCACTGGCTTTTCAATCCAACAAACATCGCCCTATTCTGAAGGCAATCCTATTCCCGTTACTGCAGTGCGCGGGGGCTTAATGTATAAAATACAGCTTGGGGCATTTTCTCTGGCAATACCTGAAAATTCCTTTGGCGGACTTACACCTGTTTCAAAAGAGAGGGAAGAAGGCAATACCAAATATTATGTCGGCAGTTTCACCTCACTTAAGGAAGTAAGAAAAGCCCTCGAACAAGTGAAAGAGTATGGTTATCCTGATGCTTTCATTGTTTCTTATTACAACAATGAAAAAATAAGTATACAACAAGCCAAAGAAATTGAATTTGCCAGGAAATAAGCTGTCATTCTATTTTACTGATATTAAGGGAAGCAAACAGTATTAAATAGTAAAAATATCTTGCATTTCTGGCTCAAAGATGTTCCTATCATTATTTTTTTTAACTTTGAAATCGTTTTACAGTAGATGTGCTCATTCATTACATCGATTTGAAATATCATGACTGAGAAAAAGTATCTTGATAGTAAACCTGAATTAGAAGGGATACTCAATGAAAAGCTTAAGGATGATAGATTTTTAATCCTTCATAATGATGATGTACATACATTTGAATATGTAATTGAAGCCCTCGTCAAGGTTTGTGAAATGGAACATGTACAGGCTGAGCAATGCACCTATCTTGTCCACTATAAGGGTAAATGCGATATTAAGAAGGGAGATTTCGATTATCTAAAACCTTATAAACAAGCTCTTATTGACAAAGAACTTGAAGCCACTATAGATTAATTCTCACTATTTCGAATATGTCAGTACTGTCTATCATTTTGATAATCCTTTTGGGAATAGTATTGTTTTTAGTTGAATTTTTAGTAATTCCGGGGATTACAATAGCAGGTATCGGGGGATTTATACTAGTAGCCGGCGGAGTTTTTTGCGGCTATTATTTTCGTGGTGTTAGCACAGGCAACTATATTCTCATTGGTACCGGTATATCTATGATTCTAATATTCGTAATGGCACTTAAGCTCAAAACATGGAGGCGTTTTGGACTGAAATCAACTGTTGAAGGAAGAGTAAGAGTCATCAATGATGATGCAATTAAAGTAGGCGATGAAGGCAAAACTGTTGCAAGACTTGCTCCCATTGGAAAGGCTTTGATTAATGATGCACTATACGAGGTTCGTTCGGATGGCACCTATATTGATGCTGATTCTGATATAATTATTACCCGAATCGAAGGAAATAAAATTTTTATAGAAACTAAAAACTAAACAAATGGAAGGAATAGGTTTAATTGTTCTCCTTATTGTAGTCGCAATATTTGTACTGTGGCTATTTCTTTATTTTGTACCACTGGGATTGTGGTTCAGTGCCGTGTTTGCCAGGGTATATGTCCCCATCGGGCAGTTAATAGGAATGAGAATCAGAAAAGTTCCACCTGCCATTATTATTAATTCTTTGGTAAGTGCCACCAAAGCAGGATTAAAACTTGATCGGGATGATATGGAGGCACACTATCTTGCCGGCGGTAATGTACGTTCTGTTGTGCGTGCACTTATTAGTGCAGATAAAGCCAACATCGATCTTAATTTTAAGTCGGCTACTGCTATTGATCTTGCGGGAAGAGAAGTATTTGAGGCCGTTCAAATGTCGGTCATTCCAAAAGTAATAAACACACCTCCGGTAACTGCTGTTGCAAAGGATGGAATTCAACTTATTGCCAAAGCCAGGGTAACTGTCCGAGCCAGTATTAAGCAGCTTGTTGGAGGGGCAGGAGAAGATACAGTACTTGCTCGTGTTGGAGAAGGTATTGTTTCTTCTATTGGTTCATCCAAATCGCATAAGGAAGTGCTTGAAAATCCAGACTATATTTCGCGTGTTGTACTTGAAAAGGGGCTGGATGCAGGAACTGCTTTCGAAATATTATCCATAGATATTGCAGATATAGATATTGGTAAGAATATTGGTGCTGTATTACAAATGGATCAGGCCAATGCCGATAAGAATATTGCTCAGGCAAAGGCTGAAGAAAGAAGGGCTATGGCTGTAGCTCTTGATCAGGAGATGAAAGCAAAGGCTCAGGAAGCCAGAGCAAAGTTTATCGAAGCGGAGGTTAAAATACCCCTGGCCATGGCGGAAGCTTTCAAAGCTGGTAATCTTGGTATTATGGATTACTATCGGTTAAAAAACATTGAAGCTGACACTAAAATGCGTGATTCCATAACCGGTGATGAGTTAGGCAAGGGAAAGAAAAAGTAAGCAAAGAATTTAATTCAGGAGTTTGCTTTTATAAGTGGATTTAATACTTTTATGCTGCTCTGAAATTCAGCATTAACCTGTCAGGAGAGGTGGGTGAGTGGCTGAAACCACCGGTTTGCTAAACCGGCGTACTTCGAAAGGGGTACCGGGGGTTCGAATCCCCCTCTCTCCGCCACCTAAGTTGAAACAACCTCGCAAAGCTGCCTATAATGTGAATTTCACATTTCCGGCAGCTTTGTTTAGAGCAAAACGGGACAGAAACGGGACAACCTTTTTTTACTCCGGAACAAATCCGAGGTAAAAAAAAAATGTCTGAATCTCAGATTAATATTTTTTCCGATTATCTCCCTGCAGAACTGCATGAAGGGAAGACTTGGTATATCTCTTATTATGTAAAAAATCCTGTAACTAAATTTCTCGAAAGAAGACGTATTAAGTGCAACCGAATCCGTCCCTTATCCGAACGTAGAAAGTTTGCAAAAGCAGTCATTGAAGAGATAAATGATAAAATAAGAAAAGGATGGAATCCATTAATGGAAAACGAAGCTCCAAAAGGATTCCATAAATTCAGAGATGTATTAAAAACTTTTACGCGACAGAAGATTAAAGGTAAGAGTACGGACTCAGTAAGGTCGTATAAATCGTTTATTAAAAAGCTTGAGGAGTGGCTGACTGAGCAGGAAAAAGCTGAAATATTTGCGATGCAGTTCACACGCAGTATGGCCAGGGATTTTCTTCTGCAGGTTGATGAAACTATTGAGAGTGCCAGGACCTACAATAATCATATTGCTTTTTACAGAAATATGTTCAATTGGTTCATTGAGTTTGATTATTGTAAAATAAATCCATTCGATGGATTCAGTAAGAGGCTAAAAGAACATAAACAACGGATACAATATATAGAACCAGAGATACGTGAAAAGATCAATTCATTTCTGCTCAGAAAAGATTACAATTTCTATATTGCCTGTATGTTCGCTTTCCATGTATTGGTCCGGCCAAAAGAACTAACTTTCATAAAGATTAAACATATAGATCTAAAAAAACAACAATTATTTATTCCTAACCGTAGCGCAAAAAACGACAAAAGCAGGTATCCAACAATCCCAAACGTAATGGTTGAGTTTCTCGAAAAAATGAAGCTGGAAAAATATGATCCGGAAATGTTTCTATTCACTTCAGGGTGGGTGCCCGGGTGGGAAAACTTTAATCCAAGACGAGTAGCCAAGCGATGGGATTGGCTAAGAAACAAAATTAATATGAATTCGCGTATTAAATTCTATTCATTGCGCGATTCCGGAATAATTCAGATGCTCAAAGACGGAATCTCACCCGACGAAGTAATGTATCAGGCTGATCATTATTCATTAGAGATAACCAATGAATATGTGAGAATAACTAATCCTAAAATATTTACTGATGTAAGAGATAAGGCTACTAAATTCTAACCAGAACAGTATTTCCAAATTTAATTTGTTCGGTCCCTTTCTGGCTTAAATTGATCTCCATTATAAAATAATTCGTGTTTTTAATCCTGTACTTTCTTTCCCAGTGAAATAAAGAAAGCAGTTGATATGGCCAGTAAACCGAGCATTTACATTCCCTGTGCCTGTTCAATTTCCATTCAATAAATTCTTTATAACACTGTTCATATAACCCATCCTCGCCTGTTATTTCAAGAGATACATCATCATTCCTTACACTTGCAACCGGATACCCATTCGAAAGTTTATTCAAAAATGCAACACGAAAGCCAATATCTGTATATTCTTTCGTGACTGATGAATTGAAAGGCACATCTATGCGCGGGATTAGATTATTATATGCTTGGGGGGAACCATATCCGGCTAAAATCGGGACTGCCTTAATATTTATTTCAAGGTTATTGTCTCCTGAATTATTAAGCCAATACCCTTCAGAAAAAAACGCCCAGTTACCAGTGTTGATGAGTGCTGATGTGATTGACCGGCGAGATCCATAACCTGCGGCATTCCATTTGTAATAATTGTTTTCATCAATAATGTACCTGACATCGCCATTTTTATTGTTATTGACCGGGAGGTTTCCGATCGATTGAACCGGGTCGCAAATAGTATGATCCCTTTCTAAATTCCTGACCCTCTCATTGAAATAATCATCTTT
>DAOUOU010000151.1 GCA_030626465.1 Bacteroidales bacterium | reverse complement strand
GTTGAAAAAGAATAATGAGTGCGATGGCTCCACCCTCAATTACGGCCCCAAGAATAGAAGCAAGCAATTTCATCTTAAACATGCTTACAAAAAAGTGCAGCAGCCATATGCCTATTACCGCAATAAAAATGTTGATTGCAGCCGTACCCCTGATTATAATATAGATCTGGTACATGAGTAATGCTACCAGTAAAATATCAACGATATCAATAATACGAACCGTAATGAATGTAAAAAGCATAGCTCAATTTAAATCTATGATAAATATACACATTACTTGAGTAGTTACAGATACTTATTCCTTTCCTCTTCTGTTTTCAAAAACAATCGGACAGTCTGTTTTGCTTCTTTCACATCATGCACACGTAATAAATTTGCACCATTAAGTAGAGCAAGCATGTTAAGGGCGATGGTTCCATTCAATGCCTCACCAGGTGTAGTCTCCAATAGACGGTAGATCATGGATTTTCTGCTTAATCCTGCTAATACAGGGTATTCTAATATTTTCAAAGCATCAAGATGAGCTAAGATCTGGTAGTTTTGATCTATTGTTTTACCAAAACCAAATCCGGGATCGATGATCAAATCATTTATTCCTTTTTTTTTCAGAAAGTAAATCTGATTACCCAGATAATCAACTATATCTCTGATCAAATCTTTGTAGTCAGTCCGCTCCTGCATATTCCGGGGAGTTCCGGGCATGTGCATGATAATATAAGGTATCTGCATCTCTGCTATCGTATCATGCATGTTTTTATCAAGTTTACCTCCTGAAATGTCATTGACGATATTAACATTATAATCATTTACTGCTTTACGTGCAATTCCTGATCGGAAAGTATCAACTGATAAAACCGTATCGGGATATTTCTTTCGAATTATCTTTAATGCTCCGACCAATCTTTGCCACTCAATTTTTTCACTGATGTCAGCTGCACCCGGTCTTGAAGAATAAGCTCCAATATCAATAATATCAGCTCCATCTGAAATCAATTCATCGGTTTTATTGATGATAGATTTTTCTTCCTGATATTTACCTCCATCAAAAAAGGAGTCGGGGGTGATATTCAGAATGCCAATGATTTTTGGTTCGGAAAAATCCATATATTTTCCATTGCTATTAATAATCTGTTTTTTTTTAAAAAATGTATCTTTATCCATTGTAACGATTGGTAATAATGGGATTATAAAGTAAAAATAAGCATTAGCACCTAAATATTCGGATTAAAATTTTCAAGAGTGAGCTTTATCGTATTAGAGGGTTTGGATGGATCTGGGAAATCAACACAAATTAAGTTGATTGAGCAATTTTTCAGGGAGCATCATACAAAAAGCAGATTTATACATTTTCCCCGAACAGATTCAACTGTTTGGGGAGACCTTATAAGCCGGTTTTTGCGGGGAGAGTTAGGTGATATTGATTCTGTAAATCCTTACCTGATAGCACTACTTTATGCCGGTGATAGAAATGACGCAGCGGAATCTTTAAGAAATTGGATGGACAAAAAATACGTGGTTATCGCTGATCGTTACATCTATTCAAACATTGCATTTCAATGTACAAAACTTAGCAATGATGAGGAGGGAAAAAAACTTGCTAAATGGATCAAACACTTTGAATATGAGTATAACAAAATCCCTGTTCCGGATTTAAACCTGTACCTTAATGTTCCATTTGAGTTTACTCAACAAAGTCTGAATAAAAACAGACAGGGTACAGACAGAGATTATCTTAACGGGGCCTTCGATATTCACGAAGCAGATTTAGGCTTTCAGGAAAAGGTGAGAGATGTATATCTGTGGCAGGTGAAGGAGAATGATGATTTCGAATCGATAGAATGCAAAGATGCAGCAGGTAATATGCTAAATCCATTGAGTATCTCAGAGTTAATTATAAAAAAGATAAGATTAAAACTTTCATTGGGATGACAGTCAGGATTATCAGAAATATAGCAAGGTTAGTCATGGGCATTGTCTTTATTTTTTCAGGCTTCGTAAAAGATATTGACCCTCTTGGAACAACCTATAAATTTTGGGATTATTTTGAAGCATTCGGCTTGGGGTTTTTATCTCATGTTGCACTGGTATTAGCTATCTTTCTCAGCAGCGCTGAGTTAATCATTGGCGTGTGCCTTTTCCTGAAAATAAGATTGAAGGAAACAGTTTGGGCACTCTTTTTATTCATGTCGTTTTTTACGATTCTTACATTTATTATTGCATTGACCAATCCTGTCGCAGATTGTGGTTGCTTTGGTGATGCAATTCTTTTGACCAACTGGCAGACTTTCTTTAAGAACCTTATCTTTTTTGTGCCAACAATAATTGTGTTTCAACAACGTAACAAATTTGAGCATATTTTTAAACCGGTAACCCAATGGTTCGTTGTTGTGTTAATTGCAACTTCCAGTGTTTTGCTTTCGGTTTATTACTATTACAATTTGCCATTAATTGATTTCAGACCTTATAGTATTGGCACTAATATTCCTTCTTCTATGAAAATTCCTGAGGGGATGCCTATCGATGAATATAAGACTGTTCTGGTTTATGAAAGGGAAGGAGTAACCAGGGAATTTACACTAGATTCAGATGAGCAACCCTGGAATGACAGTACATGGAAGTGGATTGAAACCAGGAATGTATTGATCAACAGCGGGTATAAACCTCCTATCCATGACTTTACCGTGACATCACAGAACGGTGTTGACATTACCGATACTATTTTGTATGATAATGGATATTCATTGCTGGTTGTTGCATATGACCTGGAGAAATCCAGTTTAAAAGGTTTTGAAAAGATCAATGAATTCTCAGAAAAAGCTATAGAACATGATTACAAGGTATATGGAATGACCGCTTCCACAAGCGAGATATTAGAAGAAGTAATACATTCAATCGATCCGGTATTTGAGTTTTATATCACCGACGATATCACGCTTAAAACAATGATACGCAGTAACCCTGGGTTGATCTTACTTAAAGAAGGCAGTATTATTGGAAAATGGCATTACAGGAATATTCCATCTGAAGAAATTTTCGAAGACAATGGTATGGCTTTTATTCTATCTGCATTAACCAAAGAAAGAAAGGATTGCATCGCGCTGATTGTTGTACTCTTCATCGGATCAATTTCTTTCTTGTTATATATTTTCAGATTGAGAAAGTTGAATTCCTGACAGAATTTTAAATTCCAAACAACAATAGTCAAATCTCCTGTCTGACTGACCTGTCTGTCAGCGCTAGCCAGGCAAGCTGCGTCAGCAGGACAGGCAGGCAATTAAGTTCCAATACTCAAATCTCAAATTCAAAAAATTATAAAAGTGCTTTTGAGATTTGGAAGTTGGAAATCATTCTCAAAACGCTACCTGATGATCAATTGTTTTTATAATATTCACGCTGATTTGTTGCATTCTGCATTAGTTAAACAAGATTTTTTTAATTTCGCGAGCAGGTATTATAAATATTAATTGTAAAACTCTAATTATCTTATGAGAAAACATATTGTTGCAGGTAACTGGAAAATGAATACTACTCTTCAGAAAGGTCTTGAACTTGCTAAAAACGTAAATACTCAGATTTCAGGAAATGATGTTATTGTTGTTCTATGCTCTCCCTTTATTCACCTTAGTGAAGTGAGTAAAATAATAAATAAGGATGCTTTATTTCTGGGAGCACAAAATTGTGCTGATAAAGAAAATGGTGCATATACCGGAGAAGTCTCTGCAGCAATGATTAAGTCAACCGGAGCTTCCTATGTCATTATCGGGCACTCGGAACGCAGAGCTTATTATGGTGAAACAAATGAAATTCTCGCAACAAAAGTCAAGCTTGCCCTTCAATACGAATTAACTCCTATATTTTGTATCGGAGAAGTCCTGGAAGAGCGGGAAGCCGAAGAACACTTCAATGTAGTAAAAACTCAACTTAACGAAGGATTAGTTGATCTTTCCGATGAAAATTTCAGCAAGATTGTAATTGCCTACGAACCAGTTTGGGCCATTGGTACCGGGAAAACTGCCACACCAGATCAGGCACAGGAAATGCATAAAATAATTCGCGATCATATAGCTGACAGTTATGGACAAAAAATTGCCGAAGGTACTTCTATCTTATATGGAGGCAGTTGTAAACCTTCAAATGCGGGAGATCTTTTTACCAATCCTGATGTGGACGGAGGACTTATTGGAGGTGCTTCGCTTAATGCAGAGGATTTCATGGGTATTGTAACTGCTTTTTAGAATGCAATAGTTAATTATGTGCGTAATTAGATCCAAAACCAGGTCGATATTCATAGTTGGTATTCTTCTTTCTCATATTCTCTTAGTTACTCTTTCCGCACAGAGGATGAAGGTTTTTTCAGGCGATACAACAGCATTTCCGGAGGAGATTAATAATTATATGAGTAATCTCTCGGATCAACACGATGAAGTAATAGAAGAATTTCTCAGGGGCTGGGAAAAAAATAGTCTCTTTGATCCCACAGAGCAGTACAATATAATCAGGCTTAGTCAATTAATGATTAAACGAAACACAAAACCCTATCCTCATTTCCTTAATTTTCTCTCCTGCATGCTTGCTTTTAAGAAGTACAATACGAATAAATCTAATTATAACAACTGGATAGAAGGATTTGAACAAATTCTTGATAGAAGAAAGACTAAAACTTCCGAGATTAACAATATTCTGAAATTTACTGATCTCCTGCTGAGAGAAAATTTAATATACAAATCAAATTCAACTGTATGGAAAGTGAGCAATGATGAGTATAAGATTCTGAATCAAAAAAAATTAGTTGTTGAATTTAACAATGTCGATCTGGTCTGCTATTCTAAGCGCGATAGTATGCAATTGTTCAATACTAAAGGGGTAGTATATCCGATTGAGAATACATGGAAAGGAGAGGGGGGGATTGTCACCTGGGAAAGAGGCGGATACAATCCCAGTGAAGTTTTTGCTGTTTTACAGGATTATGAGATTGAACTTAAGAAATCAGAGTATTTTGCCGAAGATGTGACATTTACAAACAAAATTTACTTTGATGAACCTTTGAAGGGAGTCCTTCATGATAAAGTGAAATTCAATAAAAAACCTGAGGATGCAACATACCCCAAATTTGATTCATATACCAAAAAGTTTGTTATAGAAGACTTATATGAGAACATCGATTACGAAGGCGGATTATCTATGCAAGGATCAAAACTGGTAGGGACCGGGACACTTGAAAATACAGCAAAACTTAGAATTTATAAAAACGATACACTGGTACTTTCAGCAGCATCTGTTTATTTTGGGTTTCGCAGCGACCGGGTTTCAAGCCTGCGAACTGCGGTTACTATAAAACTAAGAAATGATTCAATTTTTCACTCCAACTTGTTTTTTACTTATCGGGTAAAATTCAAAGAATTAACCCTGCTAAAATCCGATGATTATTCATCGCAGGCTCCTTATTCAAACTCGTATCACAAGGTTGATATGAATTTCGATCAACTTACCTGGCGAATGGACGAGGACATCATGACCTTCTCCGCTCCTCGTGGAGCAGCTATCGGGTATGCATATTTTGAATCTGTTAATTACTTCAATTACAATAAATTCATGAATATGATGATGCTTGATCGCGCTCATCCTTTAGTATCACTAAAAAGTTTTGCAAATAAATATGGCAGTGATGAATTCCCGGTAAATGCTTACGCCGATTATTTAAAAATGCCTGTTCATGAGGTTCAGCAGCAAGCCATGCATATGGCTTACAGCGGATTTATCTATTATAACAGGAACACAGAAACCATAACCCTGAAACCGAGGCTTTACGACTATCTTGCGGCGAGCATTAACAAAATAGATTATGATGTTATTGGTTTTGAGTCGGTCGTACAGGCGCCTCTTGAAATCGCAATTTATGATATTAAGTCAAATGATCTCATCATTAATGGTATTCCTGAGATACATGTAAGTGATTCGCAGAATGTAACTATATACCCGCAATACAATCGTATTATATTAAAAAGCAATAGAAATTTTCAGTTTGATGGAATTGTTGAAACCGGATTATTAACCTTTTACGGCAATAACTTTTTCTTTAACTACGATTCGTTCAAAATAAATTTGCAGAACGTCGACTCCCTGCATATTGAATTTCTCACCGGGGAGCGTGATAATTTCGGTCTTCCCCTTACAGATCATGTCAAGAATCAATTGCAGCATATTACCGGAGAAGTATTAATTGATAAACCTGATAATAAATCAGGCAGAGAAAGTTATCCGGAGTATCCTATATTCACAAGTAAAGAAAATTCCTATGTCTTTTATGAAAGAGATGATATTCAGAATGGAGTATACGAATCTAATGACTTCTTTTTTCAGGTAGATCCGTTTGTGATGGATAGCCTCGATAATTTTAATTACAAAGATCTGTATTTCAAGGGTGAGTTTGTTTCGGCAGGAATATTTCCGTCTTTTGATAAAGAGCTTTCCTTACAACCCGACAATTCTCTAGGGTTCAGGCATATGACGCCTGATGAAGGTTACCCGGTCTATAATGGGAAAGGTTCATACTATAAGGAAATATGGCTTTCCAATAAAGGATTAAGAGGCGATGGAAAACTGGAATACCTTAGCTCATCAACACTGTCGGACGATTTTATCTTTTATCCCGATTCAATGAATACGCTGGCAAGTTCTTATGATATAGCTGTTAAAACAACCGAGACTCAATATCCAAGGGTTAATTCGGTGAATAATTACATTCACTGGTTACCCTATGCCGACATGATGAATGTGGACAAAACAGACACCGATTTCACAATATTTAATGATTCCACAACCCTTTCCGGAAACCTGTTGCTTGAACCGGCGGGATTGTCGGGGGGAGGAAAAATGGATCTTAAGAATTCTGATTTG
>DAOUOU010000088.1 GCA_030626465.1 Bacteroidales bacterium | reverse complement strand
TATTTCGTTTGATGCGTTTCAGGAAATGAGGTTTAAAAGCATTGTATCAGAAATAGCAAAAGTTTCTGACCCTTATACCGGAACCTACGAAGTGGAAGTGCGTTTGCTTGATATAAACTCAAATTTTGTGTCAGGACTGATAGGGAAAGCTGAAATTATTCCTTCAGTTAAAAATGAATATAAGGTTTTGCCTTTGCACAATATTCATGATGCTGATAATGCGGTGGGATATGTATATGTTGCAAAAGGGAACAGATTTGAAAAGAGAAAAATAGATATCGTGCATATTTCAGATAGTCTTGTTTACATAAGCAGTGGCATTTCTATAAATGATACCATTATCTCCGAAGGAGCAGATTTTCTCGAAGCAACCATGGAAATAGAAATAATCGAATAATAATTGTAAAAAGCTTATGCGTTTATCAAAACTGGCCATCGATAATTATCAGTTTACCTTGATTGTTTTCATGCTTTTCTTATTTGCTGGCATTAAATCATATATTACCATGCCCCGGACAGAGAATCCTGAGATTGTAATTCCGGGTGTTTCTATTCTTGTAATCTATCCTGGGGCCAGTCCTGTGGATATGGAAAAATTAATAGCGCTTCCAATTGAAGAAGTTGTAAATGAGCTGGACGACATCAAGAGAATCAATACCAATCTGACAGACGGAGTTGCTTCCATTGCTGTTGAGTTTGACTTCAAAGCAGATGCCGATGAAAAATACGATGAGGTAGTACAAAAAGTAAACAGTATTCGAAATGAACTTCCGGATGAAATAATTGACTTACAAACCACACAATGGACATCAACGGATGTTGCTATGTTGCAACTGGTGCTATTTTCTGAAAATGCATCTTATCGGGAATTGGAAAACCAGGCTGAATTGTTAAAGAAGGATATTGAAAAAGTATACGGTGTTAAGAAAGTTGAACTAATTGCCTGCCCTGAACAGGAAGTTAGGATCTCACTTGACCTGGAAAAAATGGCTCAAATGAACATTAGCCTGGATCAGGTTTCAAAAGCCATTATCAGCAACAATGCAAATATACCGGGAGGAACCATGAAGTTGGGAGATAAAGTGTTTGGCATAAAAACCAGCGGATCCTATACGGACCTGGAACAAATAAGAAGAACAGTTGTAAAATCTTATATGGGAAGATTAATTTACCTGGAAAGCATAGCCAAAATACATTTTGATCATGAGGATATAAAATATTTTGTACGTTATCCCGCTGCGAAAGAGAACGAGAATTCAAACCAGAAAGCTATTTTTATTGTAGTCAAACAAAAAGAAGGATTAAACGTCCTTGATATTGCCAAAGAAACGAAAACCAAGATTGATGACTTTGAATCATCTCTTGACAAGAATTTCAAACTGGAATATGTATTTGATCAGACAGTTGGTGTCAGAAACCGGATTAACGGGTTCATGAGTAACCTGGTTCAGGGGATAATCCTGGTTGGATTAATCATATTGTTGGCCTTGGGCATTAAATCTTCCCTAGTCGTAATTATAGCAATTCCTTTATCTATACTTATCGGATTAAGTATTGTCGATTCCTTAGGTTATGGCCTTCAGCAGATATCTATAGCCGCTCTGGTAGTGGCCCTCGGACTTCTTGTTGATAATTCAATTGTGATGGTTGAGAATATCAATCGCCATATATCAAAAGGGCTCAAACCCAGGGAAGCCGCCTTAGCAGCGGCTTCTGAAATTGGCCGGCCTGTTATCAGCGCTACCTTAACTACTGTGCTTGCATTTGTTCCTATTGCGATGATGCCATATCAGCCTGGCCTGTTCATCAGAAGTCTGCCTGTAACCATTATTATTACTCTCTGTATTTCTCTGTTTATTGCACTAACACTTACTCCAATGATAACCAGCAAGGTTTTCAATGGCAATATAAAGAGGCGTATAGATAATAGGGATGAAAAAGGCTTTAAGAAAACACTGAAAAAATTTATTGAAGGTCCTTATCGAAGAAGTCTAAGATATGCTCTTAATCACAGATTGCAAGTAGTCCTCTTGTCCATATTTTTATTTTTCATTTCATTGTATGCTTTTACTTTTGTGGGATTCAGTTTGTTTCCCAAAGCAGAACAACCCAGCCTGATGATCAGAATCAGGTTGCCTGATGGATCAAACCTTGATAAAACTGACAAGGTTGCACAATATGTAGAATCTGTGCTTGACACAACACCGGAAGTGAAATATTATGCTACCAATATCGGACATGGCAATCCAAGAATATATTACAATGTTTTTCCGGAAAATTACAAAACCCATATTGCTGATATCTATATTGAAACAAAAGACTATGTTCCTGATGAATTTGATGCTCTGATAGAAAGATTCAGAAATATTTTCGACAAATATCCGGGGGCAAAGATCAATGTGAAGGAATTTGAACAAGGTTCTCCTATTGCTGCTCCTGTACAAATTTATCTTACTGGAAAGAATCTGGATATCCTTTCAAGGATATCTTCAGAATTTGAAGATTTCATAAGACAGCAAGAGGGTATTATCAACATTGAAAATACATTTACCAAAAATAAAACAGATCTTTATTTCAATATCAACAGGGAAAAGGCCAACATGTTTGGCGTACCAATTCATTTGATCGATCAGACTATCCGAACAGCTATTACGGGGACTGCTATTTCTATGTTCAGGGATAAAGATGGGAAAGAATATAATATTGTTCTGCGATTGCCGGTAAATGAAAAGATGAGGCTGGAAGATATCAATAAAATCTATTTAAACTCCGCATCTGGTAAAATGATTCCTCTTAATCAACTTGCCAGGGTTGAATTCAGACAATCGCCAAGTTTAATTAAAAGATACAATCTTGATCGCACAGCTGAGATCAGGGCAGATATTCGAAAAAACTACTCTCTTGATGAAGTAATGGAACCTGTTATTGAAAAGCTGGAATCCTTTGCATTTCCTTCAGGATACGGATATCATATAAGTGGTGAACTTGAAAGTCGAAACGAGACTTTCGGAGGCACTAAAACAGCTTTCATAATAGCTATAATTTCAATTTTTGCGGTATTGGTGTTACAGTTCCGGTCGCTTTTACAACCAGTCATTATTTTTATTGCCTTGCCTTTTGCTGCAATTGGGATGTTCTGGGCCTTGTTATTTACCGGAAATACATTTTCTTTTACGGCTTTTGTCGGCTTTACCAGTTTGGTTGGTATTGTCGTAAATAATTCCATTATACTGGTCGATTACACAAACATCTTGCGCAACAAAGGCAAATCAATATCAGATGCCCTTCAGATTGCAGGTGAAACCCGTTTTACACCCATTGTATTAACCTCTCTCACTACTATCGGAGGATTGCTTCCTCTCACATTGCGTGGAGGAACCCTATGGGCCCCTCTTGGATGGACAATAATAGGCGGGCTTCTGGTTTCAACAATGCTAACACTTATTATGGTGCCTGTATTCTATAAAATATTTATTACTGAAAAACGTAACTTATTAGAAAATAGAAGGAAATAAGAATATAACTTAATTATTACTTAAGGTTTAGAAAGTCAGTTCTACAAGGTAAGCTCCGTATTTCCTGATATTGATAACCGCTCCATTTTTAAAAATAATATATTAATCTTTTATACCTGTCACACTTCCAGTTATATAATCATATTTATCTAAATTTATACTTGATATATTTTCAGAAAAATAAATCTGAAGATATATAATTCTTGTCACAAGGTAGTCATCTATGGCATATGATTATAAATCATCGGGAAAAAATTCATGTGCCTTTTTTTTCTCCTGCATAAGATCCGTTGCAATTTCATGATCTCGGAGCATATTCCTCCAAATTCATGCTCTTTGTTTGTGCTAAAGATAAATAAATTTAAAAAAATATAGTACTATGTATTGCATGGTACTAAAAAAATTATATATCTTTGTATTGTAATATTCAAAAAAATGCATATCGCGGGAAAATATCTTATATATTCTATTGTGATTGGTACGCCTGCCATCATAGTTTTGAATGGAGATTCCTTTAGACAAAGAGAAAACTCAATGTATAAAAGGAATACCACTTCAATTGATCAAATAATTAATAAACAGAAAACGGAAATATTCAATAACTCAGAGATTGAAACCAACAACAATATTGATTCGGTTGTCAGTGAAAGTAAACGATGGAATATTGAAAAAAATGTAATACTGGGATACTAAATAACAATATTATGAAACGAACATGAACTTAGCAAAGCGATCTCATGAACGTAGTGAATAATTTTTTTAATCAAATTTTTAAATATTTTATTTTCAATTAGTTAAAAATTTTATACGAATGAAAAAAACAATGACAGTAAACCTTGGAGGTATGGTATATCATATTGATGATGATGCTTATGATAAGCTAAAAAAATACCTTGATCAAGTGAAAGATGAATTAAGATCTTTTCAGGGGAGTAACGAAATTTATCAGGATATAGAAATGCGCATTGCTGAACTTTTTGGTGAAAAACTAAAGCACAATCGCCAGGTAATTACTAGTAATGAAGTGGAAGAGGTGATTGGTATTATGGGAAACCCGGAAGATATTACGGGAAAATCAACCGAAGAAGAGTATACATCGAAAAGACGAAAATATAAGCGAATGCATCGAGATCCCGATAACAGGATTATTGGCGGAGTATGTAGCGGACTGGCAGCATACTGGCGTATTGATCCAACAATTGTTCGTCTCATATTTATTCTGTTGGCCATCTTTGGCATGGCAGGAGTATTGATTTACCTGATCTTATGGATTGTACTCCCCGAGGCTCATACAGTAGCTCAAAAACTTGAAATGCGAGGGGAGGCAGTAAATTTATCAAACATGGGAGATTTTTTCAGACAGGAATTCGAAAATGTAAAACGAAGTTTTCAAAAGAAATAATAAGGAGGGATTATGAAGGTTGAAAATGTGAAAGCTCAAATGCGGAAAGGCATATTGGAATATTGTATTCTTTCGATACTCGAAAAGGGAGATGCCTATGCTTCTGATATAATAAACCGGTTAAAAGAATCAGAATTGATTGTTGTGGAAGGCACATTATACCCGCTGCTTACAAGGCAAAAAAATGCCGGTCTTTTGAGTTACAGGTGGGAGGAATCGACTCAAGGACCACCAAGAAAATATTATGCATTAACAAACGAAGGAAAGGGATTTTTAAAAGATCTGGATATAGCATGGAACGAATTGGTTGATGCGATAAAAGCAATAAAAATTAATAAATAGTACTTTTGAATTATGAAAGAAACGGTAAAAATAAACCTGAATCAGAGATTGTTTGATCTGGATGCTGATGCCTATAAGAAGCTCAAAGACTATCTGGATTCTCTTAAGAATTATTTTAAAAAAACACCTGATGAGGCCGAGGAAATATTGCAGGATATCGAACAACGAATAGCAGAGATATTACAGGAGAAGCTTGGTAATACCAAACAAGTAGTTACTCTTGCTGATATTGAAGAGGTAATACAAATGATGGGGACAGCAGATGACTTTGCTCGTGAAAATGAAATGCAGGATGAAACCACAAATAATCAACAACAAGAGCAAAAGGCGCAGGATACTTTTGTATTCAATAAGCAACATCGCCGATTGTACCGGGATGTGGACAATAACATTATAGGTGGAGTTTGTGGAGGAATAGCAGCCTATTTCAATATCGATCCTGTTTGGATAAGACTTGCATTTATTATTTTTCTATTTCTTGATGGTATTGGCTTTCTTGCGTACCTGGTGATGTGGATTGCTGTTCCGGGAGCTCATACCACAGCTCAGAAATTACAAATGAAAGGGCAGGCAGTGACAATAGAAAATATACAGCATTCCGTTAAAATGGAATTTAATAAGGTAAAAGACAATCTAAGTAATTTCTCAAAATCAGAGTCTTATAAAAAGGCACAAAATACAGCAGCTGAAATACTGTCTGCTCTGGGCAACATATTATTGGTAATATTCAAAGTAATTCTTATTATCATTGGTATCGGACTGGCAATAGCCGGAGTAGCATTATTAATAGGACTGAGTGCATCGCTCATAACTGGCGGCATATTTTTTGATTGGAATATACCCCAATTTCCTTTTCAGGATCATATATACCCATTGATGCAAAGCTTTTCCCTATTTGGTATGGCCTTATCTTTAGTTATTCTCATACCGCTTGTTGCTCTGTTCATTGGAATTGTCAAATTGATTTTTAATATTAAATCACGTAATTCTGTACTTTCAGCATTTGCCTGGACATTTTGGGTACTTGCACTAGTTTTCGTTATTGTGACCGTTGCCTCAGGAGAGAAAATGTTTTCATACAAATACCAATACGAAGAAGAAAAAGTGCTTGAAATTCCTGCAAATAAAGTATTCTATGTAAATATTGATCAGGATGAATGGAGATATGGAGGTATTAAGCATTACACCTTTTTTGGACGGGAGATTCTACATAACAACTTCAGTAATATTTGTTATTTGCATCCAAAGATTGATATCAGACCAACAAATAAAGATGCACTGGGAGTTGCTATAGAACATACGGCAGCTATTCCTGCTTTTGATGGCGATTATATAGAAGAACTGGATTATAACTGGCTGTTCAATGATACAATACTTGTGCTTAATGAGTATTTCTCTATTGATGAAGATTATATCTGGCAGTTGCCGGGAATGAGAATAATTCTTTTTATCCCTGAAAAACAAAGGGTTATATTAAGTTCAGACTTAGAAAAATTGATTGAAGAAGATAAAAAAGCAACAGGTATTCCTGGCTGGTATTACAATACGGAATTAATAATGAGACAGGGAGAACTGCAAGAAGCGAATTAAATACTCAAATTGAAAAATCTTTGAGCTTAGTTATTTTGTTTTATATTTGCACCTCGTTTTTGTCCCGTGGTGTAATGGTAGCACTGCAGATTTTGGTTCTGCCTGCCCAAGTTCGAATCTTGGCGGGACAGCCAATATGAACCCGTTACGTTGTATCGGGTTTTTTGTAAACGTCTGCTTGTTTCTATAATTCAGCAACTTTCCTTTCTAACTTTTCCAAAACTGTCCGGACAGATTTTTCAATCGAGTCATACGCTTCAATAACAGAACCATTATAAATTATCCCTAACATTATTTTTTTATTCTTTGCCCGGCTCGAAGAAAGAAGAATATGTTTATTGAGCCTATATGCCTCACGAATTCTTCGTTTAAGCAAATTTCGATCAACAGCTCTTTTAACATGTTTTTTTGGTATTGAAATCATTACCTGAACTGTTGAAGATATTATTTCATCAGTTAACAAGTAAACCACCGACAATAAATCGGATCGAACCACTTTCCCTCTTCTGAACAGAAGATCAATATGCTTTTTCGAATGCAGTCGTTCTTCTTTACTAAAGCGAAATCTTCCTTTCTTTTCAGGCATCATTCACTTTTATTTATGATGTTCTGAGAATAATGCGAATAGTGGTTCCCTTTCCTATATCAGAATCGGCTACAAAAATCTTTCCTTTATGATATTCTTCTATAATACGCTTGGTTAGAGAAAGGCCAAGCCCCCAACCACGATTTTTTGTTGTAAAACCAGGCTTAAAAATAGTCTTGTATTTTGATTTTGGGATTCCTTTCCCGGTATCCGAAATATCGATAAATACAAACTGAGAATTTCTTGTTATAGAAAGGTTGATCTCCCCTTCTCCTTCAATTGCATCCATGGCATTTTTCCATACATTTTCTATAACCCATTCAAACAAAGAAACATTTAACGGGACTAAAACTTCTTTTTCTTCAGTCTTTAAATTAAATACAATTTTATGAGGCGATCTTGTTCTGAGATAGTTAAGAGAATTCTCCATAGTTTTTATCAAATTCACAGGCTCAAGGACAGGCTGAGAACCAATTTTTGAGAAGCGTTCTGTAATTTTATTCAATCGGAGAATGTCTTTTTCCAGTTCCGCTACAAAACTTTCATCCTGAATTTTCATTTTGAGCATTTCCATCCATGCCATTAAGGATGAAATGGGTGTGCCAAGCTGGTGTGCAGTTTCTTTTGATAGGCCTACCCATACCTGGTTTTGTTCTGCTTTTCGATAGGAACTAAAGGCAAAATAGGCAACAGCAATAAATATCAGAATAACACCAAGTTGTATCCAGGGGTAGTATGTAAGAATTGTTAGTATGGTCGATCGACTGTAATATAAATATTGTTTTTTTCTGCTTGTTAAGGGTATTTCAATAGGAGGATTTTCTTTCATCATTGCCTTTAACTTTCGTTGTAAGTACTCAGGATTTTTAACACGGGTTGTATCAAGATTTCTATACAAGGAAATTGTTGTATCTGCTTCAACTAATATAACAGGGACAGTTTCATTATTCTGTATCACTGAAAAAAGAAATCCAAGACTTTCGCCTTGCATATCGGTTTTAGGAATCAGACTCGTCGCTTTAGCCCACAGTGCAACTTTTTTTTGCTCTTCAGCTGCTAATTTTTTTACAAGATTATTTGTATACCACAATGAACCAACCCCAATTAGTGCTGCGCATGTAAACAGAAAAAATTTCCATCTTATTTTCTTTTTGTAAATATTCATTGGTATATGTATTTTACTATGTTCAAATATAGTGAAAGAGCTTAATAATCAAATCATTTTGAATATGAATAGCTTTTACGGGGCTACTCTCTATTCATCTTTCCACTCTATTATAAATTCCTGGGGTTCGCTATCTTCATTTTTTTCGTGTTTGTTAGAAGCTTTTTCTTCTGCATTCTCCTCCCGGTCAACCCGAATTGTATCTTCACCTTGTTGTTTTATATCATTCTGATGGTCAGATGCCGGGGTAAATAATGTTCGTAATAACTGTTTCTCTTTTTGCACTTTTTCCTTTAACGAAGACCTGGCAGTTTGTTTATCGTAATCTATTTCAAAACTGTCCTTGTTGCCTGTGATAATGATTGGAATTGTAGTTCTGCCATAACCATCATCGATTATGTATCCGAATTCAGTATTTTCCGGTTTCTTTCTTTTCGCCTTTTTCCATAATACATCAGATAACTGGACACGCAATCGGTAAGTGTATTTTTTATCAAATCTATGCTCTCCTGATCCTGACAACGATAAAGCTGAAGAACGTATATCAGTCTGAGAAATCAATACTCTCTTCTCGTGAATATCTACTGAAGTTTTGAAGGTTTCGAATTGAATGTGTTCCAACTCTTCTACCTCGATAAATTTCGATAACCCAAGCATTGGCTCATAATTGATTAGCTCACCATTATCGATTATAATTTCTGATGTAAGCTTGATTTTCTCAGGCAACAGATTCAAAGAAAGATCCCATGCGGTCACAAAATGTGCTTTACCCGAGAGCATCCCATCCAGGTGGTCACTTTTAATAACATCTTGTCTGAAGTTATTGAATGTATAGAATAAATCCCCAATATCCACATGTGTCAATTGAGCCTCACAATCTGCTGTTATGATATTCTGGATTTCTTCAATTGTGAGCTTACTTGAAATAGAGCCTCCAAGACTTTTCATTGAAAAATTTTGAATCATTAGTTTTTTAGGATGGTATTTTAAATTCCCGTCAAGATCCGAAGCTTTGAATTTTCCGGAATGAAAATCCTTAACTTTAAATATAGCATCTATATTTAGCGAATCGGGAAAAACAATTTTTTCATCCTTACGGTTATTTTTATTCGAATAAGGAATCAAAAAATCATCTATATGAAATTCATTCGATAGCACTTCACATTCAAAAACAGGGAGTGCAGAATTATTTCCTGTAATGATTGATATATTCTTAATAGATCCATTCATTGTAAGATCACTCTTTCCTGTTTTTATGTTAATTTGTTTGAGAACAACCCTGTTCATGCTATGAATTTCTACTTTGCCATTAATAAAGGAAGCGGGCATAATTTTATTCAATGGCTTAATCTGAGCTTCCGTCAGGTTTAAACTTCCAGTGATTGAACTTCTACTCCAGTCAACTGATTCAAATGGCTTCAAGGAAAGAATACTTAACATCAATTTAATTTTGCATGTTACAGAACCGGAAATGTTAAATTTTTCAGATAATCCTGTGAATTGAGAGAATTTATCTAATTCGAGGTCGGCTGAAATATTTCCAAGAATAACAGGATTTTTAAAATTCCTTATGTTTCCCGATAGAGATATATTGCTCCTTCCTGATCGGGCGAAAAACGTGTCTACTTTGAGCTCACTACTTGTTGCATTATGATTTTCACCATTGGTATACCGACCTGTCGAATAAATATCGCTGATTTTCAGATTTCGTTCCTCAATTTTAAGAATTCCCTTAACAATCTTATAGTCTAACGACACCGCAGGAGTTCCTTTCCCAACAATACCGGTAATTGCAGATTCAATAGTCAACACTCCGCCCCTGATCCGGAAATTACGATTCATTAAAAAAATATTATAAAGTGTCTTTTGCCAGTTATTCATCTTTGCTATCCAGGCTTGATCATCCCAT
>DAOUOU010000043.1 GCA_030626465.1 Bacteroidales bacterium | reverse complement strand
TCAATCAGGATAACAATGGTTTTATATGGATTGGTACAGGTGAGGGATTATGCAGATATGACGGTATTGATTTTGTCTCATCTTCTGCATTTGACAGCTTACCTGTCGATGTTGTGAATGTTAGCTATACAGATAACCTTGGAAAGATCTGGTTTGGATTTAATAATGGAGAAGTATGGTCATACGATGGGTATTATTTTGCACCCCATAAATTTGGCAAAGGCAAAACCATATCTATTGCAGGAATTTCTCAGAGTCCGGAACATGGAATTATTATCGCTTCACAAAATCAGGGATTATTCAGATTCAATGAAGAAGGCGTTCCTGGTAGTTTTCAACCTTCATTTTCCAACCATCTGATCTCCAGCATTCATATTCGGGAAAGAAACTTATTGCTCGGAACACAGGAAGGTCTGTTTATACATGATTTGCTAAGTACTTCCGATTCTGTTCCAAAAGGTATTGAAGAACTAAGCCATATTAAAATACAATCAATAAAGGATGCATACAATGGCAATTCATTCTGGATTGGTACAGAAGATGCAGGATTGTACCTTTTATCTATAGTATCTGATGCGATTCTTTTAAAAAGTGTCGGGAGTGAGTTCGGGCTTACATACGAAAATATACAGGATGTAGAATTTGATTCAGACTCGAACCTTTGGGTTTGTTCTTTTACCTCAGGCTTGATTAAGATCAACCTCGATTCGAAAAGACCTGGGACAGCTTTGTCTTACCAGAAGTTTAACAAGGAGAATGGTTTTACTACCAACTTTATGAAGTGTGTTTTCAGGGACCGGGAAAAGAATATCTGGGTAGGTACCTATGGTGGTGGATTTGCCCTGCAGACTAATCAGCCTTTTGGCTTCCATGATTATAGTGAAACCAGTTTGGGAAACAACATATTGTCCCTCACCCTCAACGATAGTCTGTTGTGGCTGGGTGGCGAATCAGGCGTTTTACAGGTAAACCAAAGAACTTCCAGGAGGATATTCTTTAATACGCTGCATGGACTGCCCGGGGATAAGATTACAAGTCTTTACTATAACAATGCTATCTTATGGGTAGGAACAGAGAGTAACGGAGTATATAAACACAAAGAAGGTTCAAAAAGGTTCACTTCCTTTCTTAAAGAGAGCAATTCAATAAGTAATTCAATAAATCATATAACCGGCGATGCCGATAATATTTATGTTGCCACCAAGAACGGGATCTTTATTACAAATACACTTTCCGGAGAGAAATACCATTATAACACAGTAAACGGTTTGCCTCATAATGATATCGAGCATTTGTTCCTTGATTCGGATAACAGACTTCTCTTTGCAACAAGGACAAACGGAATATATGAGATAAATGAAAAAGGAGAAGTTGAAGAATTTTTCACAGTTGGTAAGTATGAACTCGATTTTAATTCAATTGCACAGGATAAAAACGGGAACATCTGGATTGGAACGTATGGACAGGGGATATTTATTTTACTGCCTGACTCTGTTATTAATCTTACTGTGAAAGATGGATTGAAATCTAATTATTCCTACAGTTTAATATCTTCCGATAGTACTTATATCTGGACAGGTCACAGGTTAGGATTAAGTCGTATTGAAATAAATACCCTGGCAATTACTGTTTTCGATTCCGATAACGGAATAACTGGCGATTGTAATCCAAATGCCACTATTTTAAGCACAAACAATATACTTTATTTTGGCACATCTGACGGATTGCTTACTTACGATATTGTGAAAGGTCAAAAGGAAATAGTAGACCCTAAAACAAATGTTTTAAAAATCTTAATCTCCGATAAAGAGTACGATTTTCTTGAACCCATTGTGCTGCCTTATTCTGCTTATAAGTTAAGAATTGAATTTATTGGCTTGAATTATGCAGATCCGGGAGCTGTTACCTATCAATACAAATTGGATGGATATGATCTGGATTGGTCAGATATTTCAACCAACAGATCTGTAATTTATCCGCGTATTGAGGATGGTGAGTATACTTTCCTGATCAAATCTTTTGGGATTGAGGGAATATCTGACCAATTGCCTGTGAGCTTCTCATTCAGGGTCAAGTTACCAGTATGGAAAACCTGGTGGTTTATCACTCTTCTGATAATCATACTTCTACTTTCAATGGTAGTAATTGTAAAATTTCGAGAACGAAAGCAGAAGCAAATTCAGGATTACCTTGAACAACGATTGGATGAGCGAACACGTGAAGTTGTCGAACAGAAAGAAGAGATTGAGATTAAAAACCGGGATATTACCGATAGCATAAATTATGCACAACGAATACAAACAAGCATATTGCCCCCAATTAAGAAGCTTCAGCAAAGTTTTTCAGGTTCATTTATTTTTTATCAACCGCGTGATATTGTTAGTGGTGATTTTTATTGGTACGATAGAATCGTTGATAATAATAAATTTGTAATAGTATGTTCTGATAGTACCGGACATGGTGTGCCTGGTGCATTTATGTCGATGATAGGTACAACTCTTATAAAAGATATTTGCATGCGCTCCAGTGTGAATTCGCCATCCGATATACTTCGCGATCTGGATAATGAACTTCGAAGCACTTTAAATCAGAATATTGAAACAGCAGAACAATCGAATGATGGTATGGACATTATTGTATGCGAAATTGATATTAAAACATATTATTTGCGTTATGCATCAGCTATGAGGCCAATGATCGTTTACAGGGGAGGTGAACAGATATACATCAAAGGGAGCAGAAGTTCAGTTGGTGGTCATTATGACAAAGAAGATAAGATCTTCAAGAACGAAGGTATACAACTTGATAAAGGGGATCTGATTTATATGTTTTCCGATGGTTACCCTGATCAGTTTGGTGGTCCCATTGGAAAAAAATTCAAAATGATTCGTTTAAAGAATTTACTTAAAGATATTTATCAAAAACCTATGGAGGAACAATACGATTACGTTAAGAGCACCTTTAATCTTTGGAAAGAAGAATATGATCAGGTTGATGATGTATTGTTCATGGGAATAAAAATCTAGGCTGATCTCAATAAATTGTTATTCTTTTTAATTATTTCACCGGTAAGCTCCCATTTTAAGCATTACGATTTCTTTTTCTGAAAGAAAACGCCATTTTCCTTTTTGCAGTCCTTTTTTTGTTAAGCCTGCAAAATACACTCTGTCAAGTTTTTTAATGTTGTAACCAAAGTGATTGAAAATTCGACGTACAATGCGGTTTTTTCCTGAATGGATCTCAATACCAATCAACTTCTTATCTGTACTATCTACATAACTTAAAGCATCAACCGCTATGAAGCCATCTTCAAGTGTGATTCCATTAACAATCTGCTGAAAATGTGATTTTGATAGATTTTTATCGAGCGTTACATGATAGATTTTGCTTTTATTATGACTGGGATGTGTAAGTTTTTTTGTCAGATCACCATCATTAGTAAACAACAGAACTCCGGTGGTATTCCTGTCGAGTCTTCCAACCGGGTATATCCTTTCATTGCATGCATGTTGGACCAGGTTCAGAACAGTGCGCTTGGCAAAAGGATCTTTTACTGTTGTAATGTAATCCTTTGGCTTATTCAGCAATATGTAAACCAATCGTTCTGTCTTAATTCTTTCATCATTGTAACGTATATCATCGCTCTGACTAATTTTTGTTCCGAGCTCCGTTACAATCTTGCCGTTAATCTTTATCAAACCGGCTTTGATATATTCGTCAGCTTCCCTGCGTGAGCATAGTCCGGAATTGGCAATAAATTTATTCAGGCGTATTTTATCGGAATCAAATCTCTTTATTCCGGCACCCGAATCTTTCTGAGCTCTTTGAAGAGATACCTTTTTTTTGCTATGTGTATTCGTATTTCTTATATTGCCTGTACTTCTCTTTATCCTCTTCATAAATTATTTTCCTGTTGCTTAATTCCTTTGCGTTAATCAAATAGATTATTTTTGTTTTGCTAAAGTATACGATTAAACCATACAGGAAAAGAATTATGACACTTATAAAATCAATATCAGGCATAAGAGGGACAATAGGAGGCAAGCAATCAATTAACCTGACTCCTTTGGATATTGTTAAATTTTCAGCAGCCTACGCTCAATGGTTGCGGGAAAGACATAAGAAAGATTGCTGCACTGTAGTACTCGGAAAAGATGCAAGAGTTTCAGGCCAAATGGTTACCAACCTGGTGGTGGGAACATTGCAGGGCATGGGCATTCATGTGATTGATCTTGGACTGGCATCAACTCCAACAACCGAAATGGCTGTTGGTTTTATGAATGCCGAAGGAGGGATTATACTTACAGCCAGTCATAACCCTTCTCAATGGAATGCCTTGAAACTACTGAACGAGAAAGGAGAATTTATTTCGGCTGAAGATGGAGGAAGAATTCTGAAACTGGCTGAGAATGTTGATTATACATTTAGTTCGTTTGATAAATTAGGGAGCCACACCCTTAACAAAGAAATGAGCAGCAGACACATACAGGAAATACTCAAATTACCCTATGTTGATGTTACGGCAATAAATAAGGCTGACTTTACTGTTGCAATAGATTGTGTTAATTCGGTTGGTGGAGTGATAATTCCACAGCTGCTAAAAGCCTTGGGTGTTGAAAATTGTATTGAATTATATTGTGAGCCAAGCGGGTTGTTCCCTCATAATCCTGAACCCTTGCCGGATCATCTGACCGAGATATCTGCTTTAATAAATGAAAAGGGAGCTGATGTTGGATTTGTTGTTGATCCCGATGTCGACAGGCTGGCTATTCTTAATGAAGATGGCTCAGTGTTTGGGGAAGAGTATACACTTGTTGCAATTGCCGATTATATACTAAAAACAAAGAATGGAGGCAATACAGTTTCCAATCTTTCATCCACCCAGGCATTAAAAGAGATAACCGAAAAATATGGAGGCAAATATGAAGCTTCGGCAGTGGGAGAGGTGAATGTTGTTGAAAAAATGAAGGAAATTGATGCGGTGATAGGCGGAGAGGGCAATGGAGGTATCATCTTACCTGATTTACACTATGGAAGAGATGCATTGGTGGGGATCGCCCTGTTTCTATCACAACTGGCCAAATCAGGAAAAAGATGTTCTGAATTGAGAGCCGGCTATCCTGATTATGTGATATCTAAAAATAAAATTGAACTTGAGCAAGGTATAGATGTTGACCAAATTTTACAGGATATTAAAGAAAAATACGCTTCAAACCAGGTAATAGATACTGATGGAGTGAAGATTATTTTTCCCGGAGAATGGGTGCACCTGCGCAAATCGAATACCGAACCCATCATCAGAATATATGCCGAAAGCGTTGACGGTCAAAGGGCAGATTCTTTGGCTAAGAAGATCATACAAGATATTCATTTCTTTACCTGAATAATAAAACCGCAGTTATTGTAAATTGCATATAGATTTTTGAATCATACAGATAAAAGTGTGAAGGAGATAAGGCATAATTTCTCTTAAAATTCTTTAAGAAATCAGGATTGAAAGACCCTCAAATTTTTTCTTAGGAAAATTTGGTTATATTTGCGCCACTGCTGAAATATGGCAGTAATTAATACAGTAACATATTAAAAATTAGATAGAAATGCGAAACAAAGGAGCCATTTTGACATTGGCCATTGCGCTTACACTTGTTTGTATATACCAGCTTTCTTTCACACTGGTAACCCTTAATATTCGAAATCATGCAAGGCAGTATGCAGATGGAGATCCCGTGAAGATGGAAAAATATCTTGACAGCCTGACAAACGAGACTGTCTATGATATTTTGATTAATGAGTTTACCTTCCATGAAGTTCAGGAAAGGGAGATCAACTTTGGTCTGGACCTGAAAGGTGGGATGAGCGTTATTCTTGAAATTTCAACTGTTGATGTTATCCGTGCGCTTGCAAATAATAACAAAGATACAACCTTCCTGAATGCTATTAATATAGCAAGGGAGATGCAGAAGAAGACTAATAAGGACTTTATTACTCTATTTGGTGAGGCTTTTGAGCAGGTAGACCCGGGAGCAAGTCTTTCAGCGATCTTCACTTCACAGGAATTGCGTGATAAGGTTAAACCTGGGACTCCCAATGATGAGGTTTTGGAAATAATACGCGAAGAAGCTCATGGTGCGATTGATAACGCATTCAATATTATTCGTACAAGAATAGATCAGTTTGGAGTAACACAACCAAACATTCAGTACCTGGATACCAAAGATCGTATTCTGGTTGATCTGCCAGGAGTTAAAAATAAAGACAGGGTAAGGAGACTTCTTCAGGGGACTGCAAACCTGGAGTTTTGGGAAACATTCGAGAATGCTGAACTGATCCAGAATCTCTATGCGACGGATGCTATGGTACGTGAATACCAGGCAACTCAGAAAGAACTGAAAAAAGATACAACAGAAGAAAAATCTCCTGTTGTTGACGCAGTCCCTGTTCAAGAAGATGCAACAGAGAGCTCATCTCTGATGGCTCAGATAAGGAGCGATACTACCCTGCAAGATACAATACCACAGACAATAGAAGAGACATATCCCTTATTAAGCATATTAATGCCTATGCAGGATCCGCAAAACCGGCAACCTTATCCGGGAGCAGTTATTGGCATAGCTCGTCTTAAGGATACCACAAAGATCAATTATTACCTAAGGCTTGCCCAGGAGAGAAAATTGTTTCCCAGGGAGGTAAGGTTTATGTGGTCTGCACTGCCTGATGTTGACCAGGACAAAAAGCCTACGGACAGATACAAGCTATATGCTATTAAAGTCAGAAGTCGTGATGGATTACCTCCTCTGGATGGTGATGTAATTGTTTCTGCAAGACAGGAGTTTGATGAAACGAGTGGATTTGCTTATGTGCTTATGAATATGAATGCAGAAGGATCGAAGAAATGGGCCCATATCACCAAAGAAAACCTCAAAAAAGTGATCTGTGTTGTTATGGATAATAAAGTATATTCAGGGCCGACTGTTCAGGTTGAGATCACAGGAGGATCTTCCCAGATTACAGGAAACTTTTCTATCAATGAAGCACAGGATCTGGCCAACTTACTCAAATCAGGTAAATTACCAGCCCAGGCACGTATTATACAAGAAAATGTTGTTGGGCCTTCATTGGGTGAGAGAGCTGTGCGTGAAGGCTTTAGCTCATTTCTTATCGCATTCCTGGTAGTCCTGGTCTATATGGTTTTCTACTACAGCAGAAGAGCCGGATTGGTGGCAGACATTGCACTGATCACCAATATGTTCTTTATAGCCGGCGTTCTGGCATCTTTAGGAGCATCGCTAACTCTGCCCGGAATTGCCGGTATCGTCCTTACAATAGGTATGTCGGTTGATGCCAATGTTCTAATATTCGAAAGAATAAGGGAAGAGCTTGCTGCCGGCAAGGGGGTTCGAATGGCTGTTTCTGATGGTTACAAAAACGCTTACTCAGCAATCATTGATGCCAACGTAACAACTTTGATCACCGCTATCATTCTATATATTTTTGGTACCGGACCTATTAAAGGATTTGCAACAACTCTCGGAATTGGTATCTGTACATCATTGTTTAGTGCAATCTTTATTACACGATTGATTATTGAAAGACAGCTGAATAAAAACAAGGAAATTACATTTACGACAAATCTTACTAAGAATGCTTTTAAGAATGTGAACATAAATTTTATTGATAAAAGAAGAATATCGTATGTAATCTCTTCAATCATTATCATAGTAAGTATTGGCTCACTTATTATGCGAGGACTGGACACAGGAGTGGATTTCACAGGTGGCCGGAATTATATCATCAAGTTTGATCAGGCTGTCAAAACACCTGATGTTGCGGATGCACTTACCAGTCAGTTCGGCGAAACTCCAAAGGTAATTACTTTCGGAGCAGATGATCAGGTACGCATTACAACACGTTACAAAATTAATGAGGATGGAATAGAGATTGATGAAGAAATACAACAATTAATTTACAATGGTCTGACTCCCATGCTGAGCGAAGATGTGGATTATAACACCTTTTATGATAAGTATTGGCAGAGTAATCAGAAAGTTGGACCTACCATTGCTGATGACATTAAAAGGCAGGCTGTGGTAGCTATATTCATTGCGCTCGTTTTTATGTTCCTGTATATTATTCTAAGGTTCAGAAACTATCAGTATGGTCTGGGAGCTGTTGCTGCCCTGGTGCATGACGCATTGCTTGTATTGGGCATATTCTCATTATTCTACGGCTTTATGCCCTTCTCTCTTGAAATTGATCAGGCTTTTATTGCGGCAATACTTATGGTAGTTGGTTATTCAATTAATGACACGGTGGTTATTTTCGACCGAATAAGAGAATTCATCAAGTTATATCCAAAACGCGAACGTAAGGAGATAATGAATATGGCACTGAATAGTACTCTAAGTCGTACATTTAGCACGTCTTTCAGTACATTTGTCGTGTTGGTAACAATATTCATCTTTGGTGGTGAGGTAATTCGGGGATTCGTTTTTGCCTTGCTCGTCGGAATTGTAGTAGGTACATATTCATCCCTGTTCATTGCTACCCCGGTAGTATTTGATACCATAAAAAAGGCTGAAAGGAAAAAAGAAATTAAATTACGGAAATAAAGCAAAATAATAGTCAGAATTATAGAATTAGCCTCGACAAACATACCTGAAGGAGTTCAGGATTGTCGGGGCTTTTTGCTATCTTTGACAGGTGGTTGTAATTATTAATCGGTATGTTATTATTTATCGGCGGTCCTGAAATAGTAGTAATCCTGTTATTTGTTCTTATACTGTTTGGATCAAAAAAAATTCCTGATTTTGCACGAATGATAGGGAAAGGCATGCGGGAATTTCGTCGTGCTACAGACGACATAAAAAAAGAAATCAATGAGGGGACAAAAGATATCCAGGGTGATTTTAAAGATATAAAAAGCAACCTCAAGAAATAAAACAGATTCGTAAAGTCGGAAATCTCAAAACACTTTCATGGAATATTTCTTGCTTCTCCTTGGATTCACTCTCCTCTTATATGGTGGAAAATTCCTTGTAACATCTGGTGTAGCGCTTGCAGACAGGTTTAATATTTCTCCCCTGGTTATTGGTTTAACAGTAGTTTCGTTTGGCACTTCTGCTCCTGAACTATTTGTAAGTGTTACTGCTGCCATTAAGAACCATCCCGAAGTTGCAATCGGCAATGTAATAGGTTCCAATATTTCTAATGTGGCACTTGTCCTGGCTCTGACAGCAATAATTTTTCCGATAACGGTAAGAAGCAATTCAGTAAAAATTGATGCTCCTTTTATGTTGATAGTAAGCCTGTTATTCTGGGCAATGATTCATAATCAACAGTTGTTAAGATGGGAAGGTGCCTTTTTCATAGTCCTGCTAATTATTTATATGATTGGCCTGTTCAGGTTCTCCAGGAAAAACATCAAGGATAGAGAGACAAGGGTTACTATAAGACCAATGGGGATCGGAAAAATAATTTTTCTGCTTGTTATAGCATATGTGGGGCTGGCTATTGGATCAGTTTTACTGGTAGGGAATGCAAGCATTATTGCAAGTAATTTTGGCGTGAGCGAAAGAGTAATCGCAATAACAATTGTTGCTTTTGGGACAAGCTTACCGGAGTTTACAACTTCAGTTCTTGCAGCTTTTAAAAAAGAAATGGACATATCGATTGGCAATATCATTGGATCCAATATTTTCAATATTCTGGCAGTGTTGGGATTTGCGAGCCTGATAAAACCCATACCTGTGGAAATACGATTTTTACAATTTGATATTTATTGGATGCTTGGTACATCTTTTTTTCTCTTTCTGTTTATACTTCCTTTCAAGGGGGGAAAACTTACTCGTGTTAAAGCAGGTATTCTATTTGTATCTTACTGTGTTTATGTTTATATGCTTTATTTTAAGAAATCATGATTCGAGTAAATGGCATAAAAAAATCCTTTGGTCCTCTTGAAGTATTAAAGGGGATTAATGTATCGATAGAGAAGAAAGAAATTGTAACAATAGTTGGAGCCAGCGGAGCAGGCAAAACAACTTTATTGCAAATAATTGGAACTTTAATGAAACCATCCGGTGGCACCATTACAATCAATAATATTGATATTAGTCAGTTAAAGGAAAGACAACTCGCTTCTTTCAGAAATAAAGAAATTGGTTTTGTTTTTCAGTTCCACCATTTATTGCCGGAATTCAATGCACTGGAAAATGTTTGTATACCGGCTTTTATTGCCGGTGATAACAGGCGCTCCTCTGAGAAGCGCGCTTACGATCTTCTGAAATTGTTAAATCTTGCGGAAAGAGCAAATCACAAACCGTCTGAGCTATCCGGTGGTGAACTACAACGAGTTGCAGTAGCACGAGCACTTATAAACAATCCTTCAGTGATATTAGCCGATGAACCATCAGGCAATCTTGATACTCAAAACAAAAATGAGTTGCATACACTTTTTTTCAACCTTCGTGATAAATTGAACCAGACCTTTGTAATAGTAACGCACGATAAAGAATTGGCCCGAATGGCCGATCGCACCCTGCAAATGAAAGACGGCAAGATAATTTATGGCAAATAGTTGCTTTGCTAACCTGTATTCAATAGTAATCCTATTGTAATCAGGTAATTTGTTTTCCAAAAGGGGTAATAGCCAAACCGGCCATTTTTACATGTTGAACAGCAAATGGAATTCCAATAATAGTAATAGCAAAAACAAGTGCCAGGATAAGGTGGGTAACTGCAATCCAAAAACCTCCAAGCAATATCCACAGTATATTAAAAAAAACAGAAAAACAACCACCAGCATTCTCGGTTTCTTCTATTTTCGATCCGAAGGGTGCAATGGCAAATATCGCCAGTTTAAAGCATTGTAATCCGAATGGAATTCCAATGATAGTGAGGCAAAGTGCTATTCCTCCCAGGAGGTATTCAAAAAAAAGGATAATACCACCTCCAAATATAATCCAGAGGATGTTTAACAGGAGATTCATCTTATTCGTTTTATAATTGAACTTTTTATTAGCATTAATGATTTATAAATGTAAAACTTTTCCTGAAATTGAAAGAACTACTCGAACAGAAATAAAATCAGTACAACAGAATAGAATTCGTGGAAACTGATCCGATCAGTATTCCTCATCCTTTCGATCAAAAGGAAAATATTGAAATATCCGGATTTCTAACTGCAACTATTGCCTTGGGGCAAAGAACAACCATTGTTCGCAATGCAAGAAGATTTATGAGCATTCTTGATAACGATCCTTTTGATTTTGGTCTCTGGCCGGACATTCTGCCCTTCTCACTTTATATACCTCTCGATGTATATACAGGCAATGTGGCGCGTGCACTCGGATTGTTGCAAAGAAAACAAAATGACTGGAAAGCAGTTGTTGAATATATATTAGCGCCTTAACGAGCCTGCCGATTTAACCAACCTCACAAATTCAGCTTTGTAGCCATCCCATATCCCAGGCATGTCAGATAGATACCCGATTCACGTTTTTTTGTGATTAGCTTTTCCACGTCCACGTATTCGTACTCCTGCTGCATGTCCCCTGAGAGCATGATCTGGAAATTTAAGTTTTGATTACATGACAATACCAGGTTCTGTCACTCCCAAAATTTGATTACTACATGTCTGATTTTGCTAATTTTGCCGGAAGTAATAGTAACTTTCGTACGATTGTTTATGGCAAATGAATATTTCAGGTTCAAGAGGTTTACAATAAAGCAGGATAAGTGCGCTATGAAGGTTGGTACAGATGGTGTGCTTCTGGGAGCATGGGCCAGTACAGAAAAGGTAAAAAGGGCACTTGACGTTGGGACAGGTACCGGTCTGATTGCTCTTATGCTTGCTCAACGTTCATCAGCAAAAGTCGACGCCATAGAGATTGAAGAAGATGCCGTGCTGCAAGCAAGAAATAATTTTTTAAATAGTCCCTGGAAGGATAGATTGCAGGTTTACCATACTTCTTTACAAGATTTTTCATCATTTGATAAAGAATATGATTTGATTGTATCTAATCCGCCCTATTTTTCAGTTTCCAGTTTGACTCCTCCATACCGGCGAGCAATAGCAAGGCATACTGACAAGCTCAGTCCTGGTGATTTGATAGCATGTACAACAAAATTCCTTGCGAAAAATGGAAGGTTTGCCATTATATATCCTGTTAATGAATTCAACTTCTTCCTGGAAACTGCTTCGGATTATAATCTTTTTATGAGTCGCTATACAGAAGTCTTGCCCACTCCGCAAAAACCGGCAAAAAGAATTCTTGCTGAATTCTCATTCCAAAAGAGTCCCTTTGAAAAAAATACGATTGTAATTGAAAGAAATGGTCGTCATCAGTTTTCTGAAGAATACAAATCATTAACAGAGGATTTTTATCTCAATTTCTGAGACAGAAATTACCCATAGACAGATCACGCTGATAATTTTTCAATTACAGGAATACAATCCATAAACTATAAAGAAAAATATAGCTAGAGAAGGATCATTATGATAAAAACCTTAGTTTTTTAACAGACTAAGACGTTCTTCATCAATGATCTCTCCACTTTCACGCAGCTCGTACTGAAACTTTCCATTTGACCGGATGACACGTTTAATACGAACAGGAGTTTTCCCGTCAACGAAAACCAGTTGAGCATTTTTGTATTTTGAAATCATTCTTAAGTAAAGGTTTTAACAGCACTAACAAAGATAATACATAATTGGTTGAAATTCCATACCTGAAAGTCAGAATGTCTTAATCTTTATAAGAGCTTAATGTTTTCAGTATTTTAATGAATCACGGTTAGGATATACTTCTTTTTTTAAGAACAAATTGTTAATTAATAATTCATATTAATTCTCTGCGAATTTTTGACTCCCGTTGCTAAAGCTCTAATTTTACCTGCAAAAGATTCATCATTTAATAGTGTCGGAATTGATTAAAGCTGTAGAAACTCCTTTAATGAAGCAATATTACGGTATCAAGGAAAAACATCCTGATGCGGTTCTGCTATTCAGGGTAGGGGATTTCTATGAAACATTTGGCGATGATGCAATAAAAGCTTCAGAAATTTTGGGCATCACCCTTACCAAAAGGGCAAATGGAGCAGCTTCTTTTGTCGATCTGGCCGGATTCCCGTTTCATGCTCTGGATACCTATTTACCTAAACTTGTAAGAGCAGGTCAGAGAGTAGCAATCTGCGAGCAACTGGAGGATCCTAAGCTTGCTAAGAAAATAGTAAAGAGGGGTATAACAGAGTTGGTTACACCCGGGGTCTCAATGAATGATCAAGTACTCGAAAATAAAGAGAATAATTTTTTGGCAAGTATTCATTTTGATAGCAATGCAGCTGGCATTGCTTTTTTAGACATTTCAACCGGTGAATTTCTTACTGCAGAAGGATCATTTGAGTATATTGATAAGCTGCTCAGTAGTTTTTCTCCAAAAGAAGTACTTTTTGAGAAAGGGAAACAAAAGCAATTCAATGAATCCTTTGGAAGCAAGCATTATGTGTTTACTCTTGACGATTGGATATATACCGAAGATGCGGCCAATGACAGGCTTACTGCACATTTTGAGACAAAAAGCCTTAAAGGTTATGGTGTTGGAGGGCTCAAACTCGGGATTATTGCAGCAGGGGCCATTCTTCATTATCTTGATCTTACGCAGCACCATCAGGTAAAACATGTATCGCAACTTTCACGTATTGAGGAAGATCGTTATGTATGGCTCGACAAGTTTACCTTACGTAATCTTGAACTTTTTCATTCCATTAATGAAGGTGCCAGAACCCTTTGCGAGGTTCTGGATAAAACTATTTCTCCAATGGGCAGTCGTTTATTGAAACGCTGGATTGCTCTTCCTTTAAAGGAGATTGCAGCAATAAATGAGCGACTCGACATAGTAGAATATTGTATCAAAAACCCGGATTTTAAAGAAGAGGTACATAACTATCTGAAACAGGTGGGCGATCTTGAGAGGATAGCCTCTAAGGTGGCTGTGGGTAAAATAACCCCCAGAGAAGTAGGACATTTAAAAACAGCCTTAAGTACTATTAAGCCTTTAAAAAAGTTATGTCAGCAATCAGAAGAAAATGGTCTCATAAAAATTGCCGAACAACTGAATCCCTGCGATAGTATTCGTGAACGAATTGAAAAAGAGCTTATCCCCGAACCTTCGGCACAAATCTCTAAAGGAAATGTAATTGCCCCGGGAGTCTCGGTAGAACTGGATGAACTAAGAGATATTGTAAACAATGGTAAGGATTACCTGGTAAATATTCAAAAGCGTGAAAGCGATAAAACAGATATCCCATCACTTAAAATAGCTTATAATAATGTGTTTGGGTACTTCATTGAAGTTAGGAATACACACAAAGATAAGGTACCTCCCGATTGGATCAGGAAGCAAACACTTGTAAGTGCAGAACGATACATTACCGAGGAATTGAAAGAATATGAAACAAAAATTCTTGGTGCAGAGGAAAAAATTCTGACATTGGAAACTCAATTGTTTAAGGATCTTGTAGATGGTATTGCAGATTATATAACTACAATTCAGTTAAATGCATCAATGCTTGCCAGGTTAGACTGTTTGTTGTCTTTTACAAAATGTGCCCTTGAATACAACTATTTCCGACCAGAGCTGAATGACTCGGAAGTTATTGATATCAAGGAAGGACGTCATCCGGTAATCGAACAGCAATTGCCCGCTGATGAACCTTATGTGGCAAATGATGTATATCTCGACTCTACTGAACAGCAGATCATTATAATTACGGGGCCCAATATGGTGGGTAAGTCAGCTCTTTTGCGCCAGACAGCTTTGATTGTCTTAATGGCCCAGATGGGAAGTTTCGCACCTGCTGCGAAAGTGTGTATTGGTTATGTCGATAAGATATTCACCAGGGTGGGGGCATCAGATAATATTTCTCTGGGGGAATCTACCTTTATGGTTGAGATGTTAGAAACAGCCAGCATACTGAACAATATTTCTTCCCGCAGTCTGTTGTTACTGGATGAGATAGGAAGGGGAACCAGCACTTACGACGGGATATCCATAGCCTGGGCCATGGTTGAATATTTGCACGAACATCCTAAAGCAAAAGCCAAAATATTGTTTGCAACTCATTATCATGAGCTGAACGAAATGGAAAGTTATTTTGAAAGAGTAAAGAACTATAATGTAACAGTTAAGGAATTGGAAGACAGGGTGATATTTATTCGAAAATTGAAAAGGGGTGGGAGTGAGCATAGTTTTGGAATTCATGTTGCACGAATGGCAGGTATGCCGAAAAGTATTGTAAAACGAGCCAATGAAATACTTCAGGAGCTTGAACAATCGCATGACAATAAATCGTTATCGAGGCCCATATCGGAACTTGCTGAGAACAGGGAAGGTATGCAATTAAGTATTTTTCAGCTTGATGATCCGGTATTAAAACAGATTCGCGATGAAATAAAACACGCGGATATAAATAATTTAACACCTATTGAGGCCCTGAATAAATTGAATGAAATTAAGAAATTATCAGGTCTGTAATCTCTGCATTACAGAGGTTTTAAAATCCCAAATTCCCTGTTTGAAAGGAATAAAAAAAGCTCTATATTTGCACCACCTTACGAGAAACTAGCGGAAATAGCTCAGCTCCGAAAAACCAGAAATCTTTGATTTCATTGTTTTTCGAGAGTTCTCGAAGTTTAACGAAAATTAAAAATTTTCTAAACTTCGGGATTGGTAGAGAGAAAGGTACTTAAATAGAAATAGGTTATTGATTATTTTAAATAAATGCGGAAATAGCTCAGTTGGTAGAGCACGACCTTGCCAAGGTCGGGGTCGCGGGTTCGAGTCCCGTTTTCCGCTCAAATCTCTAAATCTCTAAATCAATCAATAAAATGCCCGGGTGGCGGAACTGGTAGACGCGCTGGACTTAAAATCCAGTGGACAGCAATGTTCGTGCGGGTTCAAGTCCCGCCCCGGGTACAAAAAACAGAGTGAGAGTGGAGAGCCTGCCTGCGCTGTTATTTCGGCAGACAGGCGAGAGCGAGACGCCTTACTCTGTTTTTCTCTGTACTCACATTCACACTGATTTTGTCTATTATATTGATAGAATTATGGTATTATACCTATATCCTGAATGGTAAAAAGGATGGATCTCTAAATAAAGGCCATACTGTGAACCTTGGCGAAAGAGTTAAGCAGCATAATTCAGGTCACTTTCTTGGTACAAAAAAAGCTCCATTTTGGAGCTTTTTTTGTAAAGGGTAATCAGACATCAACACACTAAACGTTGTGC
>DAOUOU010000063.1 GCA_030626465.1 Bacteroidales bacterium | reverse complement strand
TAACACCAGCATTATGGGTATGTGCAGGTATAAGGTAATCGTAGAATATACTGCAGGGAAAGCGTTAAACAGGATAACAATTACAACAATGAGCCAGATATGATTAGCTTCCCATACAGGCGCAATGGCTTTTGATATTGTGTCGATCCCTTTTTTCCCTGTAAATATTTCTATTATTCCGGCTCCAAAATCCGCACCACCCAGCAGAACGTAAAGTAATAGCGACAGACCAATAAAAAGAACAGCTAATTCCATCATAATTCAGTAATTTTCAGAGGTTTGTATTATGAATATTTTTCATGGACATACCGTATCTGTCTTCTCATCAAATAAATTGACAGAAGGGTTAATATCAGGTATACAACAGAAATAAGGATCAAAGGATAAACAATGCCAGGCATCGGAGTAAGTGCTTCCTCGGTACGCATAATGCGATATATTATCCATGGTTGTCTGCCCAGTTCGGTCACCATCCATCCTGCTTCAAGTGCCAGAAAACCAAGGGGTGTGGAAAATGCCAGTAACCTTAACCACCAGGGTTTATCAAGAAAATATTTCCATCGCCAGCTCAATATCAGATACAACAAAGCAATAGCCGCCATAATTGTACCGAATAGCAACATAAATTGAAAACTAAGATGTGTAAGCAAGACGGGAGGCCATTCATCCTCCGGAAATTGATCAAGCCCCTTTACTTCAGCATCCATTTTCCCAAATGCCAGAAAGCTGAGAAAACCAGGTATTTCAATCGCCAGTTTGACTTCCTGTTTTTCTTCATTAGGTATGCCACCGATTATCAGGGGAGCTCTTTTCTGAGTTACAAAAAGGGACTCCATTGCAGCCAGTTTTTCCGGCTGACGCTTGGCAACATTTTTGGCAGAAAAATCACCGCTAACAGGCATAACAATTGAGGCAAATGCACCAAATGCGAGAGCTATTTTAAACGCTTTTCTATGAAACTCGGAATTTTTGTTTTTTAACAGTAAAATTGCATGCAATCCGGCAACACTAAACCCTGTCGCGACAAAAGCTGCAATTATCATATGTGTTGATTGTGAGATCCAGGCACTGTTAAACATAGCATCAACAGGATTAATATTTATGGCATTCCCGTTTATCCAGTCAAAGCCTTCGGGACTGTTCATCCAGCCATTTGCAGCAATCACAAAAAAACCTGAGGCTACACCAGCTATACCAATCAGAAGTCCGGAAAACAAATGGACCCATTTATTTAACCGGTTCCATCCATATAAAAACAACCCCAAAGCAATGGCTTCAATAAAGAAAGCTACTCCTTCCCATGAGAATGGCATCCCGATTATTGGGCCTGCATGTTTCATAAATTCAGGCCATAAAAGGCCAAGCTCAAATGAAAGGACAGTACCTGAAACAGCACCGATAGCAAAAAAGATAGCTATGCCTTTTGACCATGCTTTTGTTAACTGAAGGTAGATCTCTTCACCAGTTCTAAACCATTTAAGATGCGAAACAAACATAAAGAAAGGCATGGTCATACCAATACTGGCATATACAATGTGAAAACCCAGAGAAATAGCCATTTGACAACGAGCTGCGAGAAAATCATTCATAGCTGCGAGATTAAAGATTTGATACAGGGGATTCTGTATTTTCAAAATTCGAAAAAAATTTGGAATATTGAAAATTTCATTCTAATGTTATTGTTATATTAACAACTTCAGATAAAGATTACTAACTTTGCAATCTCTTAACAATTTTGGTTTGTATGATTTTCTTCAGCGGCTTTAATACAATATTTCCGTATCTTATCTATCTCTCTGCAGTGTGGATATGTGTGTTAATTGGATTCAGAGGTCAGTTTCTGTCGGCATTAAAAATAAATCATGAAGTTGAAAATATCAGCATACTTGAATCCGAAGCAAAAATCCTGAATCATAATTGCTTTGTATTACCTGCCAAAAAAGAAAAAGAAAGTTTTACGAGATATTATTCTTCTTTTCCAAGGATTTTTTCCTATGATTTTCAAGATCTTCTTGATCGGTCAGAAATAAGAATTGCTTTTGTTTCCTTAATTGGTAATCAGGATATATCAGGCCATTATTTAAGAGCTCCCCCTTCACTTACTTTCTAAAATTTCTTTATTATAAGCTGATATTTTATTAAGTGCATCGAAACCTGGTGCACCTGTTGTTATATACAATTCAATTTAAAAAATTATGAAAAAATTACTTTATACATTACTAATATTCTCTGTGTTTTTTGCTTCGTGCAAGAAAGATGAAGATGAAACGGAGACAACCATCACTGTTTCTATGGAGGCCGGACAAACAAACGATGTATATTATAGTTTTATAGATGGTGAAGTATCATCTGTTAACAGATCCGACTGGGATCTGGCATTTTCGGTACCATTACGCACGGCAACTATTCTGATCAATGAAGGCGCCGGGGTATATCTATTTATGGTTGGTGATACCACTACATGGGAATCAGTTGACACTACAGGGATGGCAAGCTGGCTGCCATTGTATAACGATAAATCAGACTGGATGAGAGGGGCTTTTAACCTGGATGCAGATGGAGGCTTTGATTTTGGGTGGGCAATTTATGATCATGCTAATACCCATAATGTCTGGGGATTGTATGTTTATGTCATCAAACTTTCAAATGGCTCCTATAAAAAATTATTCATCAGAAAGAGAATCGGTAGTACAGATACATATGTTTTGCGATGGGCAGACATTGATGGGTCAAACCAGATAGATGCCACATTTTCGCCGGCGGCTTATGCTGGAGCAAAACACTTTATTCATTATTCACTTGTTGACGAAGATATAGTTGAAGCTGAACCGGATAATGACACCTGGGATCTGCTTTTCACAAGATATATAGAAAAAATTCCTACCGGTCCTGATTCGGAAATGGACTATCCCGTGATGGGAGTATTAATCAATAAAGATCTGGAGGCATTAAAGCTTACAGGTATTGATCCGGCGGTGGCACACTATTCTGATGCCAGTGGCAGTTTTACAAATCAGGCTGATATTATTGGATGGGATTGGAAAATTCAGGATCCTGTAACACATGAAATTTCTATTGCTGAAAACACCAGTTATTTTGTAAAACTCTTAAACGACGAAATATATAAAATATATTTTACGGAATATACAGGAGTGGCTACAGGCTCAATAACAATCAGACAAAAAAAGATTGAATAGCTTGTCTGTATCTGGATACAGGGTATTAGTAAGCATTAACAGATTTTGCTGCTTATTGTTTCTGGTTTTCGCATTGTCATACCTGAAAGCACAAGAATTTAGTCTTGTTTTCAGGGATAAAATTTCAGATCAGCCAGTTGAGTTTGCTCATATTATGGCAAAATCTGTTTACAACAAACAGGAAGAAAAAGCCATTTCAAATCATGAAGGAGAAGTGAAGCTGAGTCTCAAACCCCCTGTGATCATTGCTATCTCAAGTTTAGGATTTAAAGCCTTTGTTGACACACTTAAAATCCCTGGGAAGCATACTATTTATTTATCGCCTGAATATTATCAGTTAGACAGGGTTGTGGTAACAGGGCAGTTCAGGGCTCAACCGGTTGATAAATCCATTTATAAAATAGATGTTTTAGACAGCAAGCAGATACAATTGAAATCTGCGAATAATCTTGGTGATTTACTTCGTAATGAACTAAGTTTTCAGTATCGATCTGAAGGTATATTTGGTGATTTCCTTCGTATCCAGGGGTTGTCGGGGGAATATATTAAAATTCTGATGGATGGAATACCACTAACAGGAAGAGTTGCAGGTAAAATAGACCTGGGACAATTGAGCCTGTATAATGTTGATCATGTAGAGATAATAGAAGGTCCTATGTCGGTGGTATATGGAAGCAATGCCCTGGCCGGGGCTATAAACATAATCACCTCCGATTATTCGGACAAAGATATGACAGGCAGGGCAAACATGTATTACGAATCAGTTGGAGTATACAATTTTGATATTGCAGGGTCAAAAAAGATTGGAAGGAGCTCTTTTTCGATACATGCTGCCAGAAATTTTTATTCCGGGTGGGGGCCTGTAGATACTTCACGTCATAAAGTCTGGAAACCAAAATTGCAATATATAGCTGGGGGAGCATATGCTTTTCGAAAGAACAAATTAAAGATCAATTTTACTACCGATTATCTCAACGAAGAATTACATGATCAGGGTGAACTGACGATTGAAAATCTTTTCGAGAGTGCTCTTGACGGTTATCATTACACAACACGCTGGAACAATAGTCTGAACATCACCAATACATTTAATGAGGATTTTGTATTGAATCTTCAGGGCGGCTATTCGTATTACAAAAAGAGAAAGCTTACCTATATAAATGATCTGGTCAATTTAGAAAAAACCCTTTCAGGGAATAGTGATTTTCATGATACTACAACATTTCATCTTATATCAGCCCGGGGCTTTGTTTCAAATATATCGGGGCAAAAATTTGAATACCAAACAGGGATTGATTTTTATAATGAATCAGCTGAAGGCAAACGCATACAGGGTGAAAAAAGCATAACAGATCTGGCTGGTTTCATGAATATCATTTACAGGCCTGTGGATGCATTCAGCATACAACCCGGCATACGATTGATTCATAACTCCAAATTCAAAGCTCCCCTGGTTTATGCACTGAATGTAAAATATATGCCGGGACAATTTATTTTCAGGGGTTCTTTTGCAAAAGGGTTTCGTCCACCTTCTTTGAAACAATTGTATCTTGAATTTATTGACAACAACCACGAGATACTTGGAAATGAAAATCTTGAATCGGAAAATGGCTATAACATCACAATGTCAGGCGAGTATTCTTATTCAAAAAGAAAGCACAATCTGAATTTCTCTATCGATTTGTTTTATAATTCAATACAGAATGCAATTCAACTTGCAATAGACACAACTCAGCCCGGTATAGGAAGAGGCATGTATTTTAATTTGACTGGGGAAAGCTTTGAAACCAAGGGATTTGAGGCAGAAATGAAATACCATTTATTTCCCCGGATAACGGTAAAGGCCGGAGTGATAACAACCGGTTGCAGCAAGCTGGGAGAAGAGAATGGCTTTGAATTTTCGACGGATATAGCTTCATCGTTCCAATATTTTAGTCCGAAATACAACTATGAGATCGGACTCTTTTATAAGTATACTGATGACTATCTTGAGTTCACAGGAAACTTTAACGAAGAAGGTGAATTAGAGGGAGTATCTCAACGTTCCGTCAAAGGATATCATTCCATGGATATTGTTCTGTCTAAAACATTCTGGAATCAAAGACTTACCATATCATCAGGGATAAAAAATCTATTGGATGTTACACTTGTTGAATCTGCAGGCAGTGTGTTTATTCATGATAGCGGAAGTACCACAACAGCTGTAGGATATGGGCGTACCTTTTTTCTCAGGTTGAACTACAGGTTTGAAAAACTTTAATGGGTATGTTAAGAAAGTTAAAATATATACTTGTTTTTTTTGTTGCCACACTGATATCGTCCTGTTTTGAAGACGATGAGCGTGTGTTACCTTATCCGGGTGAAGTAATTACTATTTACGAAAACATAGAATATTTCCAGAGCTATTTTGATTTAGAAACGGGGGAAGTGTTAAAATCACACGCTACCGATGCCTGGAATCTTGGCTTTGAATGTGGTGTTGAAGGCTGGCATATTTTAACGAATTCGGGAGCAGGCTGGTTTATCTGGAATTCTCAGCAGACGGATATAGATGGAGAAATTTCATACCCTGAAAATGATTTATGGGCTTACGATAATCAGTCGGCATATCCTGATTCTACAGCTATTGGAAATTGGATATCATACCTGGGAGAGAATAAAATATATTCCAATCATGTATATATTCTGGGCAAATATTCATTGGAGGGGTATTCTGACACAAAACGAATTCAGTTTTTTGAGGTTAATAGTTTAGCATACAGGTTTTTGTATAAGGAAAATGGATCAATTGATACAGTTACAATCCATAAAAACGATACTTCAAATTTTGTCTATTACTTTTTTGATTCAAAAACTCAAATAAATCTCGAACCAAATAAATCGCATTATGATTTGGTGTTTGGTCCCTATTACGATCTGGCTACACAATTTGGGCTGACTATACCATATCTTGTACGCGGTGTGCTTCTTAACACCACGAATACATTTGCCATACTCGACTCGATCAATTCTTATGATGCAATTGATTATGGAATGCTAAAGGCATATCAGTTTTCTTATCAACGTAATAGTATTGGATATCAATGGAAAGGTGTTACAGTAAATACAATATCCGGATATGCAGTTTATTATGTTAAGCCGCATTATATTTACGTCATCAGTACTTCAGACAATAATTATTACAAACTGCGATTTTTAAGTTTTAGTCTGGATGGGAATTCAGGCTATCCAAGGTTTGAGTACAAGGAATTGAAAGAGGTATATTAGCCCGGATCAGAAATTAAGCTTTTCTTTCAGGTTCTTAAATCCACTTTTACTTATTCTTACTGCAGGGCCGTCCTTTAATTTTGCCACATAATTATCTTTTCCGTAAGGTTCCAGTTGCACGACCTGATCAAGCCGAATGATATAAGAGCGATGCACCCTCATGAAATCACCAGGATCAAGGTGTTGTTCGAAATACTTCATGGTTGCTTGTTTCAGATGCTTTCCTTCAAAGGTATATATCATCACATAATCGTCCTGTGCTTCGAGGTATCTGATTTTTTCTACGGGAATAACATGAATTTTGTGGTTCGATTTAACTACCACCCGTTCAAGGATTTTATCCAGTGGTTGTTGCGAAAGCTTATTCATGTTTTTACCGGGAGGCTGATGGCTTTTAATTCTGTTCAATGCTTTTGTCAGCGCTTCTATGAGTCTTTCTTTAGAAAATGGTTTTAACAGATAGTCGACAGCATTCAGCTCAAAGGCTTGTATTGCATATTGGTTATATGCTGTGGTAAATATTATCTCAGGTTTTTCATCTAAAATTTCAAGCAGTTCAAAACCATTAAGTTTTGGCATTTGTATGTCTAAGAATACCAGATCGGGCTTGAGATCCTGAATGGTTTTTATTCCTTCAAACCCGTTTTCACACTCGGCAATAATTTCTATTTCATCATTATCTTTCAGATAATTCTTGATCAATTCTCTGCCAAGCTCTTCGTCTTCAATTATTATAGCCTTAATTTTTGTCATGGGTTTTAATTTAAATCTCAATTGTATATGTTCTTGTAATAATGCCTGATTATATATTCTGGGGGAATAATAAAGTAATCATAAAAGAATTTTTGTTCCTGGAGATCTTTATTAAATCATCTCGTCCATATTGTATTTTCATACGGCTCGTTACGTTTCTTAATCCGATGCCTTCTCCCTTTTTAGAAACAAAGTTAGGATCATATTCATTCTTGATCGTTACTTCGAGCAAATTATCGGAGCATTTTGCTGTTATAAATATATTGGATTGCTCAATACTCTCGTATATTCCATACTTCACCGCATTTTCCATCAATGGTTGTAAAATCAGACCGGGCAAATAATATGCAATGCAATTTCCACCAATATCCTTTTCCACGTTTAACCTCTTTCCAAATCTGATTTTTTCAATAGTAAGATACCTGTCAATATTCCTCAATTCTTTCTCGAATGTTGTCATGGTTTCATCTTTGTGGGAAAGAGAATACCTTAAAAAATCAGATAGATTAGTAACCATATCCTGTGTCTTCTCCGGGCTCACCATCGATAATGAACTAATACTATTCAGGCTGTTAAAGAGGAAATGAGGGTTTATCTGGAATTTTAATGAGGTCAACTCCGACTCTTTAACCAGGGCTTTTAGTTCTGCTTCCCGCAGGAGTTTATCTTTGAAATTTTGATAATAGATCAGTAGATAATAATTGGACCCGATAAGTACATAAAACAGAAAACCAAGACCAACCCGCCAGGGCAGGGAAGAGTCGAGGGACTCAATGTATTCTGCATTATCAGAAAAGGCTGTTGTTAATACCATGTATGATATCCATAACCATAACCCTACTGCCAGTGACGCAGCAGCCAGATGGTTGGTCAGAAAGTTAACTACTTTGTTCTTCTCAATATCGGTAAAGTAGACAGGATACCAAATACCTATGCCAAGAGCTGCAAAAAGCGTATTGAATACAAGGCTCTCAGAAATAGATGTGGCCAGGCCGAAGTTGTAGAAATAAATAAGGATGAATGTATGCAGGATGCATATGACAACCCAGATTAAGACAAATGCAATCAGAAATTGTTTATTTTTAAAGATAGGGTTAAGCACTGTACACTAGAATTTATATGTTATAGCGCTTTTTAGAAACTCTTTATTTCTCCTCCGCCAAAAATTACAAAACCTTTTATTATAAGCTCAGTTTCATTATCGCCTTCGGTATCACGGGGATAGATCCTGTGTTTGTCAGAAAAACCACCAAATATGGAAACAGCACTTATTTTTATGTTCCAGTCTTCGGGCACTACAAGCTTCATACCTCCGAACAAAGCAAATACTTCGATATAATTTTTGCCTGGTGCAAGCTTTGCTCTTGTTAAATTGAAATTTGAACCGCCAAAAACAGCAAGGATCTTCCCTCCTTTAAAACTTTGCGATACAACTGTCCTGTCTCCACCTCCAAATATTGCTACCTCATCGATTATATCTTCGTCGCTCAAATTTTTTTTTTCAATATTCGGAGGATCGAATTTCTTCTTAAAGAGAATGAGAACTCCTGCCAGAATGAGAAGACCCGGGAAAAATACCTGCCAGAAATTAAAGTGCAATCCCAAAAAATCTTTTAAATACAGAGCCCCGCCAGCTAAAAGCAATACAATACCGGGACCTTTATGCTCGTGTGACAGAAGAAAGACAAAGCCTAAAGCTATCAGGATCACTTCCCATTTAAGGAGATATCGTTTAATTTCAACGTTCAGAATTCCAAGATTGCCCAGCAATAATGCAACCCCGACAGCCAGTACTACAAATCCTATAAGTATTCTTTTTTGTGTATGATTCTGTTCCATTGTATAGACAATTTTGTTTATGGTGTAAAATTATCATTTGATTATCAGTTGCTAAACAGATATTCGGTAAAAAGTCGGATTTTATCGGTAAATACGAGTATGTTAATCATTCTGATAAACTATAAAAAGAATTGAATGCTGCAGTGTCAGAAGCATTATAGAGTACATAGCAAATATTAATTGACTTTTACTATTTTGCTTTACCTTGGTTTGCAACCGATTCCATTGCTTTTTTTACTTCTTCAGGATCGCCCAGATAATAATGTTTAATTGGTTTTAGTTCGCTGTCAAGCTCATACACCAGCGGAATGCCGGTAGGGATGTTAAGTTTGAGAATTTTTTCTTCGCTCATGTTATCGAGGTACTTCACCAGGGCTCTCAGACTATTACCATGGGCTGCAATAATCACTCGTTTTCCCGATTTGATAGTTGGAGCAATAGCATCGTGCCAATAGGGAAGGAAACGAGCGACAGTATCTTTCAGGCTTTCTGTTACCGGCAATTCGTTTTTTGCAACATTGCTGTAAACGCGTAACTTTCCCGGGTATCGCTCATCTGTTTTTTCAAGGGCAGGAGGAGATATATCATAGCTTCTTCTCCAGATCAATACTTGTTCTTCACCGTGCTTAGCTGCGGTTTCAGCTTTGTTTAGACCCTGCAAACCACCATAATGTCGTTCATTTAACCTCCATGATCTTTCCCATGGGATCCACAATTGATCCATTTCTTCCAGGGTCAGCCATAAAGTGCGCAAAGCTCTTATTAAGACCGAAACAAAAGCTATATCAAATTCAAAACCATTATCTTTCAGGACGCGTCCGGCTTTGCGAGCTTCTGACATGCCTTTTTCGGTTAAATCCACATCAGTCCATCCGGTAAAACGGTTTTCCCTGTTCCAATAACTTTCTCCATGACGTAATAATACCAGTTTATGCATTTTGTTTTAATTATTGATTCTATGCAATAAAAACCCAAATATCAAATCAAATTTTGAGTCTGTATGGTGCAAAATGAACAAAGTCCATGAAACGTGACTTTCTAAATTAATGCAAATACCCTTTATATTATATCAGGAAGTCACTTCCGGCAGGGAGGCTTGAATTTTTAAACTTTTTCACCATCGTATTTATATCCTATCCCTTCCACTGTTTCTTTCACTTTTTTCAGATCGATGGTATTGCCTGTTATGGCAACTGTTTCGTTCTCAACATCTGCTACTATTTCATCAATACCTTCCAGTTGCTTCAGGTTATTTTCAACGCTCATTTTACAATGATTGCAGGTCATCCCTCTTACAAAAACTTTAATTTCATTCATAGCATCAACCCTGGTTAAAAGTAAATCTTTGTCTTTTTTTCTTTTCAGTTTTTTAATCATTCTTCGAATGAAGATATTGAACAAAAATACAGTAAATAATAATGCTGATAAATATTGCAACCAGTAAGGCAATAACCCGTGGACGTGATCGGAATGAAGATGAGAGATAGCATTGGTAAACCATTCCCGTGGCAGAAAATAATCGATAAAAAGGCCTGAGAAGAGAGCACCAAGGATAAGAGTACCCAGATAAGTAAATAAAGTCCGCCGCCCCATGCTATTACCGATCACAGAAATAGTTGCTGCATTGGTTGCTGGTCCTGCCATAAGGAATATAAGAGCCGCTCCTGGAGATATTCCTTTCATCATAAGCACGGCAGCAATAGGAACCGAACTGGTGGCACAGACATATACAGGAATAGAGGCTGCCAGAATAATTAACATACCCAGGAAGTCGCTATGAATGTAAGTAGCAAAAAAATCATCGGGTACAAATACTGCAATCAAAGCTGCAATGAGCAAACCTATTACCAGCCATTTGGCAATATCTTCAAGAAACTCAACAAAAGCATAATGAAAAATATCGTAAACCGTTTTCTTTCTTTTAGCAATCGTATTTTCTTTTTGCTTCTTTGGAATCGATCCGATCTCTAATGACTGCTCGAGTTTGTTTGTAACAGCACCGCCAAAGATACCGGTGATAAGAGCGACCACAGGGCGTACTATTGCGAAAGGCAAACCCAGTAAAGAATAGGTTACCAGTATAGAATCGACTCCTGTTTGAGGAGTTGATATAAGAAAAGAGATGGAAGCGCCTTTTGATGCACCATTTTTATGAATCGAAACGCCTGTAGGTATTACACCGCACGAACACAAGGGAAGTGGTATACCAATAAGAGCTGCCCGTAAAACTGATTTCATGTTTGAACTCCCAAGCAATCGATTGATCTTCCCGTCAGGAAAGAAAACATGAAGTAAACCTGCAATCAGGAATCCGAAGATGAGCCATGGAGCCATATCAAGCATCAGAGCAAAAAGTTTTTCTATGAACAGAGCAATATACTTCATTGCTTAACATATATTATTTATGAATCATTTTCTTCTCGTCGCAACAATTGTATTCGAACTGTATAGTAACATGTGAGATACCATACTTGTTCTTCAGCATCGTTTCCATTTCAAATCTTATGAGATCAGTTCGGCTAATAGGAAGGTCTTTATTTAAGTCGATATGACATTCAAAATGGATTTGTCTGTCGTCCAGTTTCCAGGAGTGAACATGATGTACATTGTTGATTTCGCTGTGCTTTTCAATTTCTGAAACAACTGTTTGCAAATCGATAGAAGAAGGAGTGCTTTGCATAAGAATATCAACCGCTTCCTTTAAAATAACAAAAGCTTCCTTAATGATATACAAACCGATAAGGACGGTGATTAGCGGATCTATCCAATAAATCTTGAAAAAATAGATCAATACCGAACCGGCAATAACAGCTACAGAAGAAATTGTATCGCCGAGCAGGTGCAGGTATGCTGCCCGAATGTTCATATTGGATTGAGAATCCTTTTTCAGTAGGAGAACTGCTATTAGATTTGCAATCAGACCAACAGTTGCCACAACGAACATGATCAGCCCTTTGATGGGTTCAGGAGAGCGCAAACGATTGTAAGCTTCAATAAACAGAAAAACAATGATTACAATAAGTACAACTGCATTCAGCAAAGCCGCAAGAATTTCAATTCGTTTGTACCCAAAGGTTTTTTTATCTGTGGCGTCTTTTTTCCCGATAAGATTGGCAATGTATGCAAGCAACATCGCAAATGTATCTCCCAGGTTGTGAACAGCATCAGATAGAAGAGCAAGACTATTCGAAATTAATCCTCCGATTATCTCAGCTATTGTGATAAACAGATTTAAACCGGTAGCGAAAAGTAGATTTTTCCCCTTCAGGTTATGATGGTGGCCATGACTATTATGATTTTCTTTTACTGGAGCCATATCCTACTTAATACATGGTTTCTGCCTGGTGTGCTTTCGTCTGATGATAAGGCATGGAAGAAACCAATACAGGCATACGCCTTTATTTTTTAGGCACTACTTAGGAATTTCCTTAGTCTTTATTTTCCTAAAGACAAGTATAGAGCCTGCAATAATGAGTGGAATGCTTAGTATTTGTCCCATGTTCAGGAACATACCGGCTTCAAATCCAACCTGATCCTGTTTGACAAACTCAATCAGGAACCGGGTAGAAAAAATCAGGATAAAGAATAAACCAATCAGAAGACCGGGTTTCAAATCCGGATATTTCCTGTAATAAAGAGTAATAAGAATAATAAAAATAAGGAGGTAGCAAATAGATTCATAAACCTGAGCAGGATGCAGAGGTACAATGTGTTCAACCGGTATATTTGCCGGGGAAAGTTGTACAAATTTTACACCCCAGGGTAAGTTAGTCGGAATCCCTACAATTTCAGAGTTAAAAAGATTACCAAGTCTGATCAGACATCCTGTAAGAGCTGTAACAATGGCAATCCGATCGAGAATCCAAAGGTAAGGGCGCTTAAATTTACGCGCATAGATGTATAACCCGATCAATATTCCGATTGCCCCGCCATGACTTGCCAGTCCCTGGTAGCCGGTAAAATGAAAGTCGACACCAATTTTACCTTCAAAAGGCAAAATTATTTTTAAGGGATTTTTCAAATAGATCTCAGGCTCGTAAAAGATGCAGTGCCCAAATCTGGCTCCAATAATTGTGCTGATTACCATATAAAAAGTCAATTTATCAAGTAGTTCAATTGACAAACCTTCTTTCCTGAATATCTTACTCAAAATGAAGTATGCAATAATAAAACCCAATAAAAACAACAGACTATACCATCGTAACTCAATAAAACCCAAATTAGCAATTTGTGGCTTTACGTTCCATACAATATAAGTAATCATAGTATTTTTTTTACAAAAAGATAAATGTAAAGATAAAGATTGAAACTTATATTAAGCTTTGCATTCATTATTTCTTCATAACCTTCGATTATAGAAATAAAGGCAAAGATTACACAAAGTCTAACACTTTAGTTTAAACTAAAGCCATATCATTAAACAAGCCTTAAAAGATATTTTTTAAACTAATCGCATTTCTGGGTGCATAACCATCAT
>DAOUOU010000042.1 GCA_030626465.1 Bacteroidales bacterium | reverse complement strand
CCTCAAAGATAAATGCATCTGCATCCTGATATTTTTCTTCCGGAGCCCGTTGAGATACTTGAAGCACAGCAATCCACCTGGGGATTACTGGAAACAAGGGTGGATATCTGCTCTTTCACCGGACAGGGTGCAAAAGTAGCTGTTCTGGATACAGGCATGGATCTGAATCATCCTGATTTTCAGGGCAGAACAATAAAGGCCAGATCTTTTGTGCCTGATGAGACAGTTGATGATATCAACGGACATGGCACCCATTGTATAGGAACTGCATGCGGGTTTGAAGACAATGAAAACAAGAGGTATGGTGTTGCCGGAAATTCTGATATTTATGTAGGAAAAGTTTTGGGTGGCAAAGAAGGAAGAGGAGCCGATAGCTGGATTATCAACGCAATAAACTGGGCAATAAATATGGATTGTGATGTTGTCTCCATGTCTCTCAGTGCTCCTGTGTATCCAAGACAGGCATATAAGAGAGCATACGAAAGAACAGCACAGTATGCATTGCAAAACAATACCCTTCTAATTGCCGCAGCAGGAAATGACAGTAGAAGAAATTATGGCATAATAAATCCTGTAGGTGGGCCTGCAAATTGTCCTTCAATCATGACTGTGGGTGCAATCGACCGGAATAATCAAATAGCTTCATTCTCCAACGGGTCAATTAATCCCGACGGGCAGGTGGATATTGCAGGACCTGGGGTGGATGTCTATTCTTCCTATCCTGCTAATAAAGGAAGATATACTGTATTATCAGGTACAAGCATGGCCACCCCTCATGTCTCCGGTATTACAGCACTATATAAAGAAAAATTCGCCAATGCCAGTGCTTTGCAACTATGGCAATTTTTGACATCTCAGGCAAGAAGATTAAATTTGGCCTCTTCGGATGTCGGGGCCGGACTGGTTCAGGCACCTAAAAATTCTGATCGATGAGAAAAAAAGTAATGGTAACCATAAAGCCGGAATATAAAGATAACATGGATGAGATAAAGATTAAGCTTCTAAGTCATAATATGACTATTCATGAGGCGTATGAATCCGGGGTTATATTAGGAAGTTTAGAAGCAAATGAAATAAGATCCGTTGAGACAGAACCTTTTATCGAGGCCATAGAAGATGATGAGGAGAATATTTTGCCAAGTGATAGGGCATAAGAAATAATTCATACAAAGAATAAGAAGATTATAAGGAATGGTGTTGCCGGATCACTATTCTTCTGTTTACCAGTAGAACAGCCAAAAGAATAACAAAGAATATATCACTTTTGATCCACATTGGCCAGGGAACAGAATAGGACCCGATAATCCCATTAAAAGGATAGAACAATCGGACACCGCCTGACAAAGCATCGGTCAGAATATGTAAAACGGAAGCCAGCCAGAATAAAACAGAAAACAATAAAAATTTATTTTTTACAATTTTCCTGGAAATAAGTATAACAATAGGCAATAGCAAGGCCAGAAACCAGATAGTATGGGTCCAGCTATTCAGGCGGCCTGTTCTGGAAAAATGAGGCCAGAGCAGATCAGGGAGAAATCCGGCGATCGCAATTAGAAAGAGCTGTTTGTTCGGGAGCAATTTGTCCTTCCCCTTTAAGCCCCTGGCAATATCTGCAACAACTATTGCTGCTACGGGTAAACATATATGTGTGCCGATGTACATAAATCCATGTTGATTCGTGAATCGTGAATCGTGAATCGTGATTGGTGTTTCTTAGTTATTCATTTTTAATTATTCATTAATATACAAAACTGTTTTGAGAATTTTGGAGAGTTTTTCTCTAAAGTTCTTTCTGAGAATCAGGTATCGATCGAAAATTATCTTCTTCAAAATTCAATGCATAATAACAGGTGCTGTTGTCTTTTTCTACAATTCCAACAAACCTTCCTATTCATAAGGGATGCCTGCAAAACATCCTTTGCATTAAAAAACTTTCTATTTTTATACTTCAATAAAACAGTATGTTCATAAAAATAGCACTTATATTATCGGTTCTCTTGCAATTTGCGGCAGCTATCACCGCCATTAGTCTTATTAGGCGTACACGATATAATATTTCGTGGATATTTATCAGTATCGGATTCCTGTTGATGGCTGTGCGTAGATGGTATGAACTTGTTTACATTTACAATGCAGAGGAGCTTATCCGGAAAAATATTGTTGGTAGCTGGATAGCAGTTGTTACATCCCTTTTGATGTTTGTTGGTGTAATTTTTATACGACAAATATTTAATATTCTGAGACGAATAGAAAAACTCCGTGAGCAAAACGAATCGAAAGTACTTTCAGCCATTATTACTACAGAAGAAAAATCAAGACAACAATTCTCCAAGGAACTTCATGATGGTCTGGGACCAATACTTTCATCAATCAAAATGTCGATTAGTGCAATCAATAAATCAAAGGTGAATTCTTCAAATAAAGAAATTATTAACAATGCTGAACAGAACATTGATGAAGCAATAGTGGTAGTGAAAGAAATATCAAATAATCTAAGTCCGCATATTCTGAAAAACTATGGATTGACCAAAGCTATTGAAACATTTATTTCCCGATTTAATACCGGTGAAGAGATAGATATCCTTTTGGAATCAAACCTTAAAGAAAAAAGATACGATTACAATACTGAAATCATTGTTTACAGGATCGTATGTGAATTGATCTCAAATACTTTGAAACATGCTTTTGCAAACAAAATTGATATTGACCTATTCTACAAAAAGAATACTCTTGAGCTAAATTACTTCGATAACGGTATTGGCTTTGACTTGGACGAAATCCAAAATCAACATGTGGGCATGGGACTTTCCAATATTCACTCAAGAATCAGATCTCTTGATGGAACCATTGATACATTTAGTCTTCCTAATGAGGGATTTAATTTGAAAATAACCTTACCAGTATGAAAACCAAGTTGGCATTAATTCTTGTCGATGATCATAACCTTTTTCGTGAAGGACTTAAGCTCCTTCTTTCAAAAGTTTCATTTGTCCAGGAAATATATGAAGCTTCCAACGGGCAAGAGTTTATTGATCAGCTTGCTCTTGTAAAACCGGATATTGCACTATTAGACATTGAAATGCCTGTTATGAATGGAATAAAAGCTACCCGGAAAGCTCTTGAAATAATGCCCGAGCTTAAAATAATCGGACTTTCCATGTATGCCGAACAAAGCTATTATACCAACATGATTGAAGCCGGAGCAAAAGGATTTTTAATGAAAAACTCCACCTTTGATGATGTGCAAAGAGCCATTTCTAATGTTGCAGAAGGACGCAGTTTCTTCTCAGGAGAAATAATGGATGAATTGATCAAAAACATAAACCGTAAAAAGATTATCAGGCAGGGAACAGATCTTACCGATCGTGAAATTGAAATACTGTTTCTCATTTGCAAGGGGCTGTCAAATCACGAAATCGCTAATAAATTCTTCTTAAGCAAAAGAACTGTTGATAAACATCGCGAAAACCTTTTGTTAAAAACAGGTTCGAAAAACACTGCAAGCCTTGTAATTTATGCGATTAAGAATGATATTATTGAAATCTGATTCTGATACGTATTCGGTGTAGTTATCACAAAGTAAAATACGTCTAAATACGTATTACCGGTATTAATCACCCACATGTAAATTTACGTTTTTGTACGGTTAAATTCACCCCAAAGCCTTCATAATTTTGTATAAAAAAGGAGGACAGGTAATGAAAACAACTGCAAAATGGATTAATGAAAACAACTACATCCTCAACAATAGCAAATATTTAAATATTGCCGTTTCTGATCCGATAAAGCGAGAGGATAATTATGAATTTAATTGTCTTGATCTGGTATTGATGGGATTCGTAGGGTGCATAACTTCTGAATTCAAAAAACAAATAACCGAAAATTCGATTGTATTGCAAGGCCTTGAAACAGAAGCTCATATTGAGACATTGGAAAATTCACATCCGGCTTTCGACCTGCATGTGATCTGTAATGTTAAATCCAGTGCAAAAATCAAAGTTCTTGAGGAGTGTTTGGAGAAAGCAATTGACTCGAGTTTGCCTGGCATATTGTTTAAACAAGCAGGCATTATTATTGATAGTGAAATTATTGCTACCACCCCTGCTCAATATGTTGAGTCATTTGCAGGTTGATTTTTTCGTTTAATTCATTAATAAAAAATTCATCATAAATATGTTCTGCCTCATGAATAATCAGAGGTACATAGATTATTATATCCAAAAATATCGTTCTTATGAAAATAAAAAACTACATGACAAAAGCATTATCATATGTTTTGTTCATCATGCTTGTTTTAGCCTTGGGCTGTAAATCGGCCAACAAGAAGCTAAAAACCAGTGAAAAAGAAGATCACTTAAAAGGCAATATAAGTATCTCCGGAGCTTTTGCATTGTATCCATTGACCGTGACATGGGCCGAAGAATTCAAAAACCTTAATCCAAAGGTACAGATTGATATAAGTGCAGGAGGAGCAGGAAAAGGAATGGTAGATGTACTCTCAGGAATGGTTGACCTGGCAATGTTCTCAAGAGAAGTAAGTGAACAGGAGGTAGCAAAAGGGGCATGGAAGATAGCTGTGGCAAAGGATGCCGTATTTCCTACCATAAATGCCAATAGTCCGGCAATCAAAGAAGTTCTTAAGAATGGACTTACAAAAGAACAGTTTCAAAGACTTTATACCGATGATTCACAAAAATTCTGGAACCAGTTTAAGGGCTATTCCGTTCACGAAAAAATAATAAATGTGTATATACGTTCCGATGCTTGCGGTGCGGCCGCCATATGGGCCAATTTTTTTGAAAGAGAGCAGGAAGACCTCAAAGGTACAGGAGTTTTTGGTGATCCAGGTATAGCAGATGCCGTGAGAAAAGACAGAAATGGAGTGGGCTTTAACAATCTGATCTTTATCTATGACATCAAAACGAAAAAAGTAATAGAAGGACTGGATATTATTCCAATTGATCTGAATAATAATCGCACGATTGACCCTGAAGAAGACTTTTATGCAACAATGGAAAGTGCAATAGAAGCTATTCAATCAGGCAAATATCCATCGCCTCCTGCAAGAAGTCTCTATCTGATATCCAAAGGTAAACCGAACAATCCAGTTGTTGTAAGCTTTTTAAAATACATACTTACTGAGGGTCAGAATCAAATCTCAAAGAATGGATATATTGAGCTTAAAGGAACCATTTTGAATAATGAAAAAGCTAAGTTGAGTATTAGTGAGGGCTTGTATTAGCTGAATAAGAAAAAGGAACAGTAGTACTCATATGCAATGAAAATCAGAAAGTTCAATCGTAAAATCCTCAATAGTTACAATACCATACTGATGATTGTAACTTTATCACTGGTGATCCTGACTCCGATCGTGATGTGTATCTGCCTGAGCGTGAAATCATCACTTCTGTTTGAAAGCTTACCTGTCGGAAAAATATTTTTTACTTCGGCATGGGAACCCAGTAAAGGGAATTTTGGTTTTTTGCCTTTCATTCTGAGTTCCATTTTCATCACTTTCCTTGCTGTTCTGATTGCAGGCCCGGTTTGTCTTTTTTCAGCCTTATATCTTACCCAATATGCCCGAGTGCGTTTAGTCAGAATTATGCAACCCGTAATTGATATCCTGGCCGGTATACCTTCTGTTGTTTATGGTGTTTGGGGTATTATTGTCATTGTCCCTTTCGTATCGAATGTCGTTGCCCCTCTCTTTCATATACAGACAACAGGCTATACTTTAATTGCGGGGGGCATAGTTCTGGCCGTTATGATCACTCCTTTTATCTTGAACATACTCATCGAAATTTTAAGGACCATTCCTTCTGAGCTATCAGAAGCTACTTTATCCTTAGGTGCAACAAAATGGGAGGTAATCAAACACGTTATCGTACGCAAAGCAAAACCTGGAATCGTATCGGCATTCGGTCTGGGTGTTTCCAGGGCATTTGGAGAAACCATTGCTGTGCTAATGGTTGCAGGTAATGTAGCAAAAATCCCTGGCGGACTTTTTGATCCGGTGTATCCTCTGCCGGCATTAATAGCCAACAATTATGGTGAAATGATGTCCATACCTCTTTATGACTCTGCACTAATGATGGCTGCACTGATCCTGTTTGTCTCCATACTGGTATTTAATTTCTTCTCAAGAATTTCCATCTATCATCTGGAAAGAAATCTGTAATCTGCCCAATAAAATGAAAAACAGTAAATACAGAAAGAACGAAGAGAAAATATTTATCATGCTAATGCAGGCATCATGCGGAATTATTTTACTGATTATGGGACTTATTCTTTTAACCATTCTGAGAAAAGGAATACCTGCATTTAGCTGGGAGATTCTGACCAGTGTTCCCAAAGGCGGATTTTATTTTGGTGGTGAAGGAGGTATTTTGAATGCCATTATAGGTTCGATATACCTGGCTATGGGAGCAACGTTTATAGCCTTGATCATCAGTCTTCCAACAGCTTTGTTCCTGAATGTTCATTTAAGAAAATATCGAAAACTTCAAAATGCAATACGTTTATTTATCGATATACTTTGGGGCATACCTTCGGTTGTCTATGGGTCTTTCGCATTTACAATCATGATCTATTTTGGATTGAGAGCCTCATTGATAGCAGGCATTCTTACAGTTGCTGTTTTCATAGCTCCGATCATGATAAGGAGTATGGACGAAACACTAAAAACAGTACCGCTTATACTCTATGAAGCAGCCACGTCACTTGGTTCGACAAAGTTTGAAATATCATACAAAGTCTTTTTTAAGCAGTGTATTCCGGGTATGGTCACTGCTATATTACTTTCATTTGGCAGAGCTATTGGCGATGCAGCATCTGTTCTCTTCACAACAGGGTTCACCGATAATATACCTAAATCTCTTACACAACCAGCAGCAACACTTCCCTTGTCCATTTTTTTTCAACTCACCTCTCCTATTCCCGAAGTGCGGGAAAGAGCCTATGCAGCGGCGCTTATATTAACCATCATAATTCTTCTTATTAGTATAACAGGAAGAGGTATTAGCCTGAGATACATGAATAACCAAATCAAATGATGCTACATATGACAAAAGAAAAAATTCATATCGAAAACCTGGAAGTAAGTATTGGCAAAGAACATATTCTAAAGAATATCAATTGTACAATACCGGAAAAAAAGATTACGGTCATTCTTGGTCCATCAGGTTGTGGCAAGACTACCCTGTTAAAAAGTATGAATCGTTTAACAGACTTGTACAGCGATGTTAAAATCAATGGAAAGATCGAGTTGAATGGTAAGAATATCTATAATGGTATTTCAGACATTAATGACCTGAGACGAAAAATGGGATTGCTTTCTCAGCGGCCTGCACCGCTTCCAATGAATATTTTCAATAACGTGGCGTATGGACTGAAAATCAGTGGCCGCCGTAAGAAAAGGTACCTCAGACTTCGTGTTGAACATTATCTGAAACAGGCAAATCTCTGGGACGAAGTGAAAGATCGTTTGTACAGTCCGGCAAACAGTTTGTCAATTGGCCAGCAACAGAGATTATGTCTTGCAAGGGGATTAGCAGTTGATCCGGAGTTAATTCTCGCAGATGAACCCACATCTTCACTCGACCCTATTTCGAGCCAGGCTATTGAAAACAGACTCATGGAACTCAAAAATCATTATACCATCATAGTGGTGACGCATGCTCTCCGACAAGCCCGCCGCATCGCAGATTACATAATTTTTTTGTACCTGGGCGAGATCATCGAGCAATGTGAAGCTTCCGAATTTTTCAACAATCCAAAAAATGAAATTACCAAAGCTTATCTGAGAGGAAGCTTCAATTAAAACGAAAATCCAACCAAACTATACTACATCATGAAAAGATCGGATGTTCTTATTGTGATATTATTTGCTATTTGCAGCACAGGTGTAAATGCTCAGCTAAAGTTGAATGTGGAGATACGTCCAAGGGCAGAAATGAGAGACGGGTATAAACAACTATCCGACACACTCGCTCTCCCGGCATTTTTTATAAGTCAGAGAAGCAGACTGGCTTTTGGTTTTACAAAAGAAAAATACAAAGTCTATTTTGCCATACAAGATGTCAGAGTATGGGGCGATGAATTGAATTACAGTTCAACGGGGATCAGTGGCGATAATGCCAGTATAGATCTTAAGGAAGCCTGGGCGGAATACTTTTTTTCGGATCAGTTTTCCATGCGATTCGGACGACAGGAACTTAAATATGCTGATCAGCGTTTGCTGGGCGGACGCAACTGGAACCAGCATGGTATGTCATACGATGCTTTGCTATTTAAATACAAGGGAAACTTCACTTGTGATGTTGGTCTTTCATACAGCAACAATAAGGAACTGGTTTACCAGGAAATTTATTCACCGGATAAAATGAAAACTTTAAATTTTGTATTTCTGAAAAATGAATTGACAAATAAGTTGACCGGAAGCATGATCTATGTTTTATCAGGCTTCCAGAATCCGGATAAAGCTGAAAGCATATACTTTAAAAGTACTCCGGGCATTATACTGGAATATTCAACGGTCAATCTTGAACTCAGTGGCAGCTGTTATTATCAGTTTGGCCGAAACAAAGAAGGAGCAAATGTATCAGCCTATTTCTGGAACCTGAGAACAGACTATTCATTCGTTCATTTATCTTTTGCCGCCGGGCTCGACTATATCTCCGGACATAACTATGCCAGTGTTGATTCAGCCTATCTGAAGACCGAGCATCTTTTTGATTTATTGTATGGTGCCCGCCATCGCTATTATGGTCATATGGATTATTTTTCAAACCTGCCTAAAGGAACGGCAGGCGGAGGTTTGATCGATACGTATTTTGATGCAACATTCAACATCATGAATAAACTATCCTTAAAGACAGCATATCACTATTTCAGACTGCAAAATAATGTATTGGATCCTGAGTATCCCGAATTGCGTTCGGTACTGAACAAGTCGCTGGCTAATGAAGTTGATCTGATGCTTTCATACAAACCCTCTAAAGATTTAATGATAGAGATAGGGTATGCATTTTTGATTTCAGCAGAATCGCTGAATAACATACAGAATATATCTGGTGATCATCCAAAAGATGCGCATTGGATATGGTTTACGTGCAAAATTAATCCATCCGTGATTCTATCAAAGAACGAAGGTAACTAAAAGCTCTTCTTCTGAGTGTGTTTTGGATAAAACCAAAACATATTTTCCAAATAAATCCGGGAACTAATGCACCTCATATGCGCCAATATCAGGAGGTAGTTTTCGTATGTTGCTATCTTTATCGATTTCAGAGAAAACCAGGTCGGGAAAGTATTCACCCTTGTCAATGAGTTTTGCGATATTTTACTTAAGAATATATGTTATAAATCCGGAGCAAAGTAGTATTTTCAAAATCCGTTAAATTAACCTCACAGAAAAACCATTGTCTCTATGAATCTTAACAAAGATAAACGAACAGTTCTTACTCTCGATGCCGGGGGTACTAATTTCGTTTTTACAGCCATACAGGCAAACCAGGAAATTGCAGAACCTGTGATACTCCCCTCTAATGCTGATGATCTGGATAAATGCATCAGTACAATTTCTGAGGGATTTAATGCAGTAATGAGCCGTTTGAAAGAAAAATCTGTTGCCATTAGTTTTGCATTTCCCGGTCCGGGCGACTATTCAACCGGTGTGATAGGCGATCTGAATAACCTCCCTGCGTTCAGGGACGGGGTTCCGCTGGGACCAATCTTAAAGGCAAGATTTAATCTGCCGGTATTTATCAATAACGACGGAGATCTGTATGCATACGGTGAAGCCTTATCGGGTTTTCTCCCTTATGTTAATAATCTTTTAAAAGAAGCCGGAGTATCAAAACAATACCACAATCTTTTGGGGCTTACTCTCGGAACCGGTTTTGGCGGAGGTATTGTCCGTAATGAGGAACTTATTCTGGGAGATAATTCCACAGCCGGAGAAGTCTGGTTGTTAAGAAATAGAATCAATCCTTCAACAAATGCCGAGGAAGGTATCAGCATAAGAGCCATTAAAAGAGTTTATGCAGCACAATGTTGCATTGAAGATGCTGAGGCTCCGGATCCAAAAGATATTTTTGAGATTGCCATGAAGAAAAAAGAGGGAAATGAAAAAGCCGCTATTGAAGCTTTCAGGCAATTAGGTGTTGTCCTGGGCGATGTGCTTGGAAATCTGATCACTGTTTTTGATGGAGTAGCAGTGATAGGTGGAGGCCTTTCAGGAGCAATGCCTCTTATATTTCCTGCTATGATAAATGAAATTGAATCAGAATACAAAAACTACACTGGCAAAAGATACCCACGCCTGGTTCAAAAATTATACAATATGAATGATAGCAATTCAAAAGCCAGCTTTCTTAAATGGAGAGAAAAAACACTTTTGGTACCGGAGACAAACGAACAAATAAAATATTCATCTGAAGCCCGCATACCTGTCGGTACTTCTCAGATCGGAACGAGTCGGGCAATTTCGCTGGGCGCATATGCCTTTGCCTTAAAATCGATTGAAAACAGATGATTCAAACCTATACCAGGCAACAAAAATAGTTTTGATTTTATAACAGGCATGGTTAACATTAAAATGTTAATGATTTACAATAATTTACTCACCAACATTCCGAAATAATTTTATATTTTTAATTGTCCTATTAGAATAAATCCTACAAGTTCACAATGTTTAGAAAGATTTTTTATCTGCTTGTATTGCTCCTTCCGCTTAATCTATTCTCAATTCAGAATAAGTTCAGCTTCATCACTCCGGAGAATGGTCTTTCACAAGGGAATATAACCTGTATTTACCAGGACAGCAAGGGTTTCATGTGGTTTGGCACCTTTAGCGGATTGAACCGGTATGACGGGTACAATACTAAGATCTTTAATCACGAATCGAATGATACCTTATCATTATCACACGAACATGTCTCAACAATAGGTGAGGACAAGGATGGAAAGCTCTGGATAGGAACCATTGGAGGAGGTATAAGCGTATTTTATCCAAAGACAGGGATTTTCAGAAGAATCCAGGAGGTAAATGTAGGTGACAGTAATATTCCCTTAAGGACTATATCTGACCTGGTAAGAGGTCCGGATGAGAACATATGGTTACTTGAAGAGACAACCGGGCTTTTTATTTTTAATACAGAACTGGAATTAATAAAAGTGCATTTACCAGATCCGGATAACCCGACTTCATTGCCGTCCGATCCACTCCATGGGATTCTGTTTGATACCACAGGCAATTGCTGGATTGGATCCGGGAATGGTACCTTGTGCAAGCTTAAGCAGGGAGCAGATGCATTTGAATTTGTCACTATTGAAGACAGATTAGCCGCAGCAGATGATGGAATCCGGTCGATGTACAGGGACAAAGACGGGAGATTCTGGATTGGCACTACAAGTCAGGGAGCATACATGTTCGATCCGGTATCTGAAAAGTATGTTAACTTCCGAAAGGAGGATCCTTTGTTACACCTTGCCGGAAATACCGTGATGGCTTTTTGTGACGACTGGGACGGAAACATGTTGATTGGTATCGATGGCGGCGGAATTAATCTCCTGAACAGAAGTAACGGAGCCATGGAATACATCACGTATGATTTGGGAAATTCTGAATCCTTGAATACCAATGCAATCTATGCTCTATATATAGACAAAACAGAGACACTTTGGGTAGGTACCTATGCAGGAGGCATAAACTATCAGGGACGTTACCGCTATAAATTCAGAAACTATAAACCTAATCCTGCCGATACAAATAGTCTGAGCTATAAGAATGTAACTGCCATTATGGAAGATCGTGACGGTGATATCTGGATCGGTACTGATGGTGGGGGATTAAACAACTTCGGAACCCATAGAAATACTTTCAAACGATACAGGGCTGATCCTGAGAGACCGGACTGGCTGCAAACTGACGTAATTATTCACATGATACAGGATAGTGACGGAGATATTTTGATTGGCAGTTACGCAAACGGTTTGATAATTTTCGATAAAGACAATGAGATTTTTAAGCAATATCTTCCTAACGATTCCATTACAAATAGTATTGGCGGATCGCATCCATGGTATGTGTTCCAGGATAGTTATGGAATACATTGGATTGGACTGTTGGCTGTTGGCCTGGATAAATTTGATAAAGCCAATGAAACATTCACACATTACCGGTCTGATATCAATGATCCTACCACACTTAACAGTCCCAACATAAAGATAATCTACGAAGATTCAAATCATAATTTATGGGTTGGCACAGAAGGTGGAGGTCTTCATTTATACAATCGGGATGCAGACAATTTTACACGATATTTTTATCAGCCTGAATTAGAAGGAAGCCTCAGTAATGATGATGTCAGGGAAATTTTCGAAGATAGCAAGGGAAGATTATGGATCGGCACCAGTAACGGATAGAATCTTATGCATCATCAGGATACCGCTGTTTATTTTGAGGTTTATACAACAAAAGATGGCATGCCCAACAACATTGTTAATGGTATCCTGGAAGATGATACCGGGAACCTGTGGATCAGCACAAATAAAGGCATTACAAAATTCAATACGGAAGATTTAGCCTTCAGAAATTACGATAAGACAGATGGGTTGCAGGGCAATGAATACAATTATACTGCATCATTAAAATCAAGTAGGGGAGAATTTTATTTCGGTGGCAAGAATGGTTTCAATGTATTCAGGCCGGAAGACATAAAGGAAAACCCTAATAAGCCGGCCATTGTTCTTACAGATTTTCAGATTTTTAATGAATCCATAGACAAAGTAAAAGTCAGGCGAGCCGCTAGAAAGGTTTATCAGAGTATTTCAGAAGTAGATGAGATAAAAATTTCCCATAAACAGAATGTAATAGGTTTTGAATTTTCTGCTCTTGATTATGGCAATCCCGGAAAAAATCAATACAAATACATGCTGGAAGGATTCGATAAGGATTGGACAGAAATATCCGCAGACAAAAGGTATGCCTCCTATACAAACCTGAACGGAGGCAAGTACGTATTCCGGGTAGCAGGTTCAAATAGTGACGGACTTTGGAATGAAGAAGGCCTGTCAATCAAACTTGTGGTCAGACCACCTTTCTGGAAGCGTAAATCTTTTATCATTATCAGTCTGCTTATTATTGTCTACCTGGTAATACGTTACATCCGTGAGAGACAACAGAAAATTGCACGAGATAAAAAGATGCTGGAAGATAAAATCAAAGCCGGGATGGAAGAAGTTGAAAAGCAAAAACAGGAAGTTGCCAACAAAGATGTAGAACTGGAGGAGCGTATCGAGGGTGATAAAGAACAAAACTGGTACAACATCGGTATGGCAAAAATGAGTGATGTGATGAGCAAAAATAAAGACGATTTATTGAAACTTTCACAGAGAATTATTACGGAAATGGTGGAATACGTTGGGATTCAACAAGGTGCTTTGTACCTCCTGAACGATGAGAATGAAAGCGACCCTTACCTTGAGCTCATGGCTGCTTATGCTCCGGATGATGAAAGACTTGAAGGAAAGCGCAACAATCTGCAGGAAGGACAGATAGGTGCCTGCTTTGCAGAGAAGAAAATTATAAAAATAAACAACCTGCCGGAAGGATACGCAAATCTAATCTCAGGTTTGGGAGAATCAGCTTTAAAGAATCTGGTTGTAATTCCACTGAAATTAAATGAAGTTGCGGTTGGAGTTGTTGAACTCCTTTCAATTGAAGCTGTTGCAGATTACAGGATCGAATTTGTTGAAAAAGCAGGAGAAACTCTAACAGCGATTCTTACATCTCTTAAAGCAAACGTTCAATCAAGGAAATTGCTGGATCAACAAAAAGTCCAGTCCGAAGAACTCTCATCGCAGGAGGAAGAACTCCGTCAAAACCTGGAAGAAATGCAAGCTACCCAAGAAGAGTCATCACGCCGTGCCGATAAATTGACAAAACACACCAATGAATTTAAGGAAAAAGAGAAGAAGTATCTTGAAAAAATAAAAAAGTTAGAAGCAACTATTAAAACCTTTAAAAAGAAGAAATAAGCTATCGATTATCTGATCTTGCCATTTCATCCCTTCGATGAATAAAAATTTTTTTTCGAACGACTGGAAGTATAAAAGCCTTCCTTAACCTGATTATAAATAAAATCCGGATGAATAGTAATACATGTCTGACTCAGGAGATCTATGCATCCCGGTTGATATCATTGTACTACTTATCTTCAGAAAATTATTCTAATTTCCGTTTAGTTTTTTACAGGCTAACAGATTTCAGGTTAATGCATTATAAGTCTTTTATGAATTATATCACAAATTACTCCAGTTATTTTCACCAATTTTTAGTAAATTAAATTTATAAATGAGATTATAATCATGTTACGAATTGGAGTATACCTTTTACTGATTTTCATACCTGTTAATCTTTTCTCTTTGGAGAACAGGTTCGAGTATATAACAGCTGAAGACGGATTGTCGCAGGGGAACATTGAATGTATCTTTCAGGACAGCCGGGGATTTATGTGGTTTGGAACGTTCAACGGACTTAATCGATACGATGGTTACGATATAAGAATATTCAACCATGAAACCGATGATTCACTCTCTCTATCGCATGAACATATCGTTCAGATGTGTGAAGATGCTGAAGGCAAACTATGGATTGCCACCTACGGTGCAGGAGTAAGTGTATATTATCCGGAAACCAGCATATTCAGAAGGATTACCACCATAGTAATTGAAAATGATACCATTCTGCTTCGCCAGTCATCCTCAGTAACTGTTGGCCCCGAAGGAAACATTTGGTATGTTGATGAAAACGAGGGTATCTTCGTTTATGATACAAACCTCCGCCTTGTAAAATATTATCGCAACGATCCTGAAAATCCTAATTCTATTCCTGCCTCTTATTACTTCGGACTTGTTTTCGATAAGAACGGAGATGGCTGGTTTGGCGTTGGGAACAATATGCTGTGTAAAAAACCTGTCAATAGTGAGGCATTTCAGATAATGAAATTTGAAGACAGAACAGCTACCGCGGATGACGGTATAAAATCCATGTATATTGACCGTTCAGGCAATATCTGGATAGGCACAACCAGTCAGGGAGCTTACATATATGATCCCGTCAATAACACTTTTATTAATTACCGTAAAGAAAGCGAGGAGTATCACATTTCCAATAATACCGTTATGGCTTTTGCCGAGGACTGGGACGGGAATTTGCTCATTGGCATTGATGGAGGAGGTATTAATATTGTCGATAGGAATTCGGATCAGATAAGCACTATCCATTATGACCTTGGGAATGCCGAAACACTGAATACAAACGCTGTTTATGCTCTTTATTTCGACAGATCCGAAAACTTCTGGGTAGGCACCTATTCAGGCGGGGTCAACTTTCAGAGCCGGTACAAAGACAAATTTAAAAAATATCAACCTGATCCCTTGAACATAAAAAGTCTCAGTTATAAAAATGTAACGGCTATTATGGAAGATAGTGATGGTGAGATCTGGATAGGTACTGATGGCGGCGGAATGAATAAATTCAATCCAGCAGACAATACCTTTAAACACTACCGTGCCGATCCCTCCAATCCTGAATGGCTGCAAACAGATGTGATCATTCATCTTATGGAGGATAACGAAGGAGACATCTACATAGCCAGCTACAATCATGGCTTGACTATTTTCAACAAACACGAAGAATCCTTTACGCAATTCCTGCCTGATAATAATGATCCTGAAAGCGTTGCAGGAATACATCCCTGGTATACATTTCAGGATAGTTATGGTATAATATGGGTGGGATATTTGGCTGTCGGTCTTGATCAATTTGATAAAGCAACACAAAGCTTTAAACATTATGAATATGATCCGGATAATCCTACAACGCTCTATAGTCCAAATACTAAAATCATTTACGAGGATTGGTCAAGAGAATTATGGATAGGCACCGAGGGTGGAGGCTTGCATAAATACAACCGGGAAATGAATAATTTCACCCGTTATTATTATGATCCGGAAAATACACGGAGCATCAGAAATGATGATGTAAGAGCATTGTATGAAGATTCCAAAAGAAGATTCTGGGTTGGCACCGGCAATGGTTTATACTTAATGGACAGGGATAGCGGAACATTCAGTGCAATAACAATAGATGACGGATTACCGGGCAATACAATAAATGGTATCCTGGAAGACAGCAAAGGGTATTTATGGGTATCGACTGATGCGGTATAATTGAATTCATTTCCCTGCAATCCATCAGTTTTATCGAAATTCCTGAAACTCATACTATCAGGATTAAATTCGGAAATCCCCGCATCAGTCGATACCCATAAATACCCTTTGCTGTCTTCCAGGATACCATTTATTGTATTGCCCGGTAAT
>DAOUOU010000041.1 GCA_030626465.1 Bacteroidales bacterium | reverse complement strand
GCGAAGTCCATAATCATAAACACTTCCTCCCTCAAGCTGGGCTCCTGTAACAGTGGCTCTGTCTGGATCTGCCGTAAATGCACGTTGTCGTACCTGGGTTACCAGCTCTGCTGCTGCGTCAGCCTGACCCAGTCGTAACAGACATTCTGCCTTCATCATAAGTACATCGGCATATCGAAGTAGTACATAATCGTTTGCCAGTATATTGGTTGTTCCCACAGCTATCTCATACTTAACAAAGCGATAGCCATGAACTGCTTCTGAATAATCAACGCCGGGAACTTCATTAATATACACTAGCGGTTGATCGAGATATAAACCCATACCCGCATTTAATGGTTCGCCATCGGATGAATATTGCTGGCCATATAAAAAGTTCTCTGTAAGCCGGCTGTCAAGTGTATCGAAAGTGTTGATGAACTGTGGAATTAGGCTGGGAGTTCAACCAGGAAGGACGTCGTCGTCAGGATATGATTCGCTTTGGAATTTTTACAACCAAATCGTGGCTTTCGCATTCACCAAATGGCAGCCATAGAATACTCTATCCTATTCCTAGATCTGAACTGGACAAAAATCCAAATTTATCTCAGAATTCCGGATACTAGGTTAATGGATTAAGATATTGCAAGGATAAACTATAATTATGTAAGTTCATTTCAAATCTTCTTTTCGTTAGAGTGGTTGATGTTTATCCTTGCAATAATAATTTTCAATCCATAAAAACCAGCAGGTAACAAATCGTTTTATAATAAACATATATGGATATGAAAAATTTAGTCCTATGTCTTTTGCTAATATTTGGTGTGTTTTCTGGATGTAAAAATGAGCAGATTACCAGGGTACAAAGCTTTTAACCTAAAGAACATATCGCATTTATTCACTATTTGGGATTTTACTTGTCTTAAATCCCAAATAAAAAGAAGCTTCTTTGGAAGAACTTTTTTGTCTTTTACATGTATAAGTAAATACAAGGAAACGGGCTCTCTAAAATTTAATTTGCCTATATAGTTTATACTTATTATATTGCATTTAATTGGGAAAGGTTCATAATAAATTACATATACAAACGTGTCGTCATGATTACTAAAAACTGGGAAGGGAAAGTGATTCTGGCCGTGGAAGACGATGAAATAAGCCTCGAATTTCTCAAAGAGTTATTTGAGCCTTACAAGACTATTCTGTTATCAACTAACAACGGTCAGTCTGCAATTGATATTTGCAAATCAGATCCCACAATTGATCTTGTTCTTATGGATGTTCAGCTTCCGGTATTAAATGGTAAAGAAGCAATGAAAGAAATCAAAAAACTTCATCCTGAACTTCCTATAATTGCGCAGACAGCTTTTGCTATGTCAGGCGATAAAGAAGCATATATCAACGATGGTTTTGATGATTATATAGCAAAACCTATTAATGTTCAGGAGCTTCTTTCATCGGTAGAAAAATTTCTGGGTTGAGTTATCCTTGCTTTGTGCATAACTCTTCGTTGCAATTGATCTAAAAACTTCTTAGATTTAGCCGCATATTCTTATTTCTAAAGACATTCGTATGAATTATAAAAGTGTCTTATCAATAGTATTAATATCGACAGTATTGCTTTTTGCATGCCAGTCAAATAGAAAAAATACAAAGGTGATCGAGTTTGATAGCATTGATTTATCAGAATCGGCTAGTGCAGTTAATCCGTTAGATACTCTAGGTGAAGGATTGCCTATATTTTACAATATGTATCTATCTGTTGAGCTGTCATCACTCTTTGAGGGTGCAGGCGCTATTTTTACTGCAGAATTGATGAACAACCCTGATAAAACGTCTGAGTACATCACGAGTGCCCAAAAGGCAATCAATCTTGGAATATATGCTGTCGACCTCAGTTATGCCAAAGTGTTTGAGCAGGTTGAAATTGCCGGCAGATATTTTAATGCTATGCAACAATTATCAAAAGATCTTGGTATACCAGATGATTATTTTGAAAACACCGCTGAACGTTTCGAAAGAAACATTTCCAACAAGGATTCATTGATTATGTTGGCAAATGAGATTTATTTCACTACAGAGGAATACCTGAAAAACAACGAAAGGTATACTACGGCGGCCATGATCATTTTAGGGGGATGGATTGAAGCAATCCACATAGCGATTGATGTTGCACTTGAAAGCAAGGAGGTTGACATAATAGAAAGATTAGTTGATCAGAAATATTCTCTGAATAATCTGATGATCATGCTTTCTGATCACAATGATAGCGAAGTTGTTCAGGATTATATGATAGACCTGGCTAAGATTAAAAAGGCCTTTGATAAGATTGATATCGCATTCGGAGTTGATTTTGATCCTGGTACCAGGGAAGGAAGAAAATCGATTGATCAGGCTATTGAACAAATAGAAAACTTTAGTAGTAACATCAACGATTTTCGAAAAAACTTGATTAACTGACATGATTTAATTCATATTACTTCCTGCTTTCCCGCGGTGGGAAAACATAATTACCTATTCGATTTCCAGAAAAATTCTAAGTGGATGTACTTTTTTACTGCAGAGTTATTTACTCTCAGTATGCTAAAGAATATGCTGGATTCTAAAGTTACCAACAAAAAAAAGAATTATGAGATGTTTTATTTAATACCAAGACGGGTATTCATGTTTCGTTTGGTAAAATGCCGTGTTGGTTTAATGAAATGTTATTATTTTATTTATTATTTCTAAATTAGAATAATTTGACTAACTTAATGGCAAAGCAAATATTCAAGTAAGATATTAATATCGAATTGAAGCGTAAATGGATAAGGACCTGATTTTTATTCAAACTATACTTTCCGATGAAATGATCAGCCATGGATTTCCCCTGGTTTATAAAGGTCCTCTTAATCATCAGACAATGAAATTTTTCACTCGCATGGCTGAGGAGAAAATATCCAAACGATGCTCTGACTCATCTATTAAGAGAAAGATATTTCATGTTATGGTTGAGATGCTTCAAAACATCACCCGGCACTCAGCTGATTATGATGAACAAGGCAGTGGAAATGGAATATTTGTTATCGGTGAGCGCAAAGGATATTATTATATCATTACCGCAAATGTAGTCAGATCTTCCGAAGTGCGCACACTGGAAGATAGTATTGAAAAATTGAATCAGATGAATAAGGTCGCATTAGATAAGCTGCATAAACAAAAAATGCTTACCGGTGAAATAAGTGAAAAAGGAGGCGCCGGACTTGGACTTATTGATATACTTCGGAAAACAGGTAAAAAATACAATTATCAGTTTCTTCGTCTCGATGAAAACTTCCATTTTTTTGTATTGAAATCTACCATAAATCTTGATTCCATTGAATAATATCATTCGATAACCTGAAATGATTCAACTATTGATCCTGTCATTTTCAATGTGTCCTACTAAGTCAGATTCAAAAAATATATCTAAGCGAATACTGAACTGGAGCAGTTATAATACCAGTTGAGTAAAAGGAATCTGCTTTCTCTACCTCCAGGGGCTCCATTCCATGGTTATCCGGTTTCGCTCACGACTCAAATCAGTTGTATTGTTTACCTGGTAGTAACTCACACCGTCATTTTCAAAAATACAGGTTATGGTCTCAACTTTGTACTTTGCCCCGGGATCATTAAGGTAGTAGTTAACCAGTAAGGTCTTATGCACAGCGCCTTTGTTTTGATAGATATATCGACTCACATTGCCAGCATCGTTCAACTCAACAATGGTTTTCCAGTTTTCAGAATTCTTGGTGTTGTTAAAGGCTACGCTCTTCAGGTTACCCATATGATCAAATTCATAGCTGAACCATCCATCCGCATAGACATTCACAGGGTCAGTCTGACGTGTCAGAATATACGTATTGCCTTGTTTGTTAATTGAGTAAGTAATAATGTTGCATACTTTTTTTTCATCCTGTGCTCTCCAGCGATCACAGAAATTAGTGGTTTGGTATTTGGTCATGACATTATCCGCACTATACTCAAATTGTTTTACTTGCGACAAATGAAGAAACAAGGGAGCTCCACGATGATATTGGTTAGTTACCTGGTAGAAATGAAAGTATCTTTTTATTTTACTTACATTTCCACGGCGATCAAAAAATACCGAATCGATTGGAACTTTATAAAGCTTTCCGCCGGGTTTACTTACAATAGAGTTTTTGCTGTTTATTCTCAGAATATTGTTTCGTGCTGAATAGCTATACGAATTACTAATACCAGGGGCACGGATAGCAGTTATCTTATGTGCAATGGTATCAATAATAATCTTTATTGGTTTGTCAGAAAGATTTATGACAGATTTCCATGGAGTATATGGCCGGTCGATCGTGAAAGGTAATACTTTGCTTGTATAATTGGTAAGGATCGAATCTCCTACAATCTGTATTCTTTTGTTGTATACTATAATATTATCTGAATAAGTTTTCAGTGAGGCTTCAAGCAAACGGGGCAGTTCAGCTCTTAAAAAGGTCAGTGAATCAAGAATGTGTTCTCTTCTCCGTATAGAATCTCTTACAAATTTCTCACGTGCAATGATTGAATCCTGGATGAATCGTAAGCGCGCATCTAATGAATCCCGGATATATTGTAAACGCAGATCAATTGAATCCTGGTTAATCTGAGCCTGAGAATCCAAAGAATCCTGATTTAATCGAACGTCATCCTGCCTTAATGTTTGCGGACGGTAAAGATTCCTGCTTCTTAAAGTATCAGAAGTGGTTTGAGCAGGTAATTGGACTATAAAAAGTATGCCGGTAAGCAGCAATAGAATTTTTCCGGTAATGGAATGCCGGGTCATTGTTTTAATCATATACTTACTAATAGAAGGTTAGTTATTTATCAGTCAGGCAATTTAAGCATTTTTTCCAGTAGTATTACTGTTGTTTTTCACAAGATGACGCATTGATCTTTTCAATCGGTTTGCTGTCTAAAGGAAATGAACTCGCCTCGCTTTCAGCGGGCTCAAACAATATTTCCTTTGCCCTGCAGGCCGTCAGTTTCACCGGGTGGATCCTCGCTTCCGAAGCCAAAGGCCAATTTTATGATTTCTATCGAAATCATTTTTAATTATTAATTATTAATTTTTAATTATTAATTTTAATTACTCACTACTAATTCATTAGCTTTGCCAAAATTCCTGTACACCAGTTTAATTGATGATCTTACAAGCATCGATTATTTCTCTTGCTCTGGTTACTATTGAAGAAGCAAGGGTATCCTGTTTGTTTTTTAAGTTTTCTATTGCATCCAAAGCATCATAAAAGAGATTCCACCCTTTGCGTTCTTTATCCACCTGTTGTTTAAACATACTGTTGTCGCCCCGAATAAAATCAATAGCTTTTTCAAGCCGTGGAGCATTTTCAAAAAAGAATCGTTGTCCGTATTCTTCATTACCCTCCTCGAAAAAGCCTGCGCCTTTAAGAGCGAAGCGTAACATAACGATAGTGACGGGAATCCTGGAAATGAAGCAGCCTGTAAACGGATTTAGAATATCTTTCAGACTATTCACATCATTAGTAAGCATTCTGGCATATTCTGAAAAATATAGTGTGCGTATATAATCACCAATGATATTACCAAATTTTGCTGCTTTCAATGCTTCGTGAGCAAAAGCTTCCTTATCATGACGCATGATCAGTCCGTCTTCGTGCAGATAGGCCAGCCGTGGCATTTCTTTTTTGCATAGCACGGAGAGAAGGTAACACTGATCTTCGGCACGACCGATGAACGATGGAGTGAAAGGCCGGTATCTTCTTAAAGCATCAACCAGGATACCATTGGTGCCTCCCGTTACATGAATTCGCTGAATGCATTTTTTCTTTCCGTCAATAGCACTATTTTCCTTGTAACGGGTCATCATCTCACCCTCGGTTGACAGGGCCATGAGCATTTTACTGAAAAAGATGCCGGCTTCTTTATCCGGTACATTTTCCGGGAAGGTGACATCGGGAGTGTACAGGCTTTTTTGTATATCTTTTTCATTAACCAACGCGCCTGCAACCATACCCAGTTCAAGTTCCTGCCCTTTATCTCCCGTTCCTTTTGCACCCCATAGGGAATTTCTAAAATGCTCAAATGCTGATGCTCCCGATTGCTCAACCAGCTCCTTTTGGGGAAACACCTGGTCGAGGTCAATTTTAAAGGTGGCCCTTACTTTCGGGTCTATTAAGACATTCCATGCAGCGGCCATGGCTTTCAGAAAACTATAATGACGGCCATATTCTCCATCAACGCCAAAAACCTGCAATAATTTTTCTGCATCTTTTGAGCGTATGTTCTGTCTCACCACAGGAAGAAAAACTTCTTCGATCAATTTTCGGGTATCACTTTCGGTAAAGACATACACTTCAAGATTTTTCAACTCATATTTTCGTACCACATCCTGATGAATATAATCCTTTGCTATAGGTTGCAGACCCCTGTGAGTAACTGAAACGGAGAGAAGACATTTCACCTTTTCGTTTTTCAGGTTTCCCCGTTCACGTTCTGCATCAAGCGATTTGTCCAGTTCAACCAGACCATATACAATTTCATTTGCTTCAGGTGCCACTCCTATCTGTAGGGGATGATCAAACCAGTAAAGCTGTGGTTCAGATATGGCTTTCTTTAGAGCTCTTTTTAAATCATCGTTATAGTTCAGACTTTCGATATTTGTTTCTTTATCAGGAATGCTAAGCAATACATTGGAAGTGAAAAGCAATTCAGAACCGGGTTCTGTTAACGGATCCGGATTTTCTTCCTTTATGTCAACGATCCGGCTCTTGCGTAATTTGTTTGCATGCCAATGATGGTTTGTAAAAATATCCACACCTTCAGGGAAGAAGACTTGCCAGACCTTATCGCGAAACTCATTATCATAAACCGGGGATGATCTTCTGAGATACACTTCAAGATCAGTAAGGGATTTTTGAAAATCTCTGTTCGTTTTTTCGACAAGTGCAATCTCTTTTTCAACGTCTTTCAGGCGCCTGATAAAGAACTTTGCCAGATCGTTCAGGCTCCCAATAGCATATACCTTATGCAGTATCTTTCGTGCTTCAGAAAATAGGGGATGGTCACTACCTGCCAGGCAAATCAGAAAGGCACTATTCAGTTTATTTGCAACAGGTGTTTCTTTCCTGGCGAACAGGATGTCTGCATTCATCAAAGGACTGTCGGTCTGGCAGAGCAACCTGTTGATTATATATTGGAATTTTCTGGAAATACGACTCTTTGTTTTTAAGACAGGAAGCAAATATATAAAATTCATATGGTAGCTTTCTGAAATTCCTCAATTTGATCCAAAACATCATACCTTATCCTGTTTGTCTGTTTCCAGGTCGTACAACATGAGATAATCATCGCGTGAATTTAAGATAAGTTTCCATTTGCCAATGCAAGCGGTGCGATAACCTGCATGATCTCAAAAAGTGATATTTCAGATTCGGGCAGGTACTGCTTTTTCATTTCTTCTTCCGGGGGTGAATACCAGGGATGAATAAGGTACATGGGACAGGTGTTTATAAAATACTGAAATACAAAATGTTCGAACTTATTCTTTGTATACCTGTGCATGATCATTCTATCATCATCTGGTACGTATTCAACATGAACCGGATCTATTTCCGGTTCTTGAACACAAGAAACTGGTCTGGTTGCAATGGCTTTTACCAGATCAGGCAAATCGTAATGCTTCAACGCTGAAGCGACAATATGAGTCATATTGTTAAGCTGTCTGGAATAACCAACAACTTCAATCCACGATGTAAAAGATTCAAGGCGCATGGTTGATTGACCGGGCAAATAAATTGATCCTTAAGCCGTAGGTGAATATGACTACAAAACATATAAGAGGTACAACGAAGGAATAATGAATATTGCCTGTATAATCAGAAACTTGTCCCTGCACAGCGGTAAGTACTGCCCCTCCCAGGATCGCCATAATTAATCCCGAACCACCTATCTTGGTATCCTCTCCCAGTCCCTGCACGGCAAGTCCGAAAATGGTGGGGAACATCAGCGACATAAAACCCGAAATCGAAACCAGGGCAATTACTGATAAAAGACCACTACCCAGTATAACCACCGAAGTGCTAATAATGGCCAGCACAGCAGATATTGCCAGTAAATTACCGGGACTGAAAAACTTCATCAAACCTGTAAAAATAAATCTCGACAGGGTAAAAAGAATGAGTGCTGCCAGATAGAATTCGGAAGAGGCAGCTTCATTAATTTCCATTTCCTGCATGACATACCTTATGGTAAAAGACCAGATACCTATTTGTGCACCAACATAGAAGAACTGGGCTATAACACCTGCCCGGTAGTTCCTGTTACGAAACAGGCTGATGATGGTGCGACCGAAATGAGAACCGCTATCCGTATCGAATGCACGAGGCATTTTTACTGATGCTATCAGCACCCATAGAAGGACCAGGAAGATAGCAACACCCACATAGGGTCCCATAACAGCATTGAGTTCTGCCGATTGTACGGCATGCAATTGTTCAGGACTCATTGCAGATCGTTCGGCCATAGAAGCATGATTCAGGTTAGAAAGTATGAATATTCTGCTAAGTGCCACACCCATTATCGAACCTATCGGATTAAATGCCTGTGCGAGATTCAATCTCCGGGTGCCTGTTTTTGGAGATCCCAGTATAATCACATACGAGTTTGCCGTGGTCTCAAGTATGGACAATCCTCCGGCCAGGATAAACAGGGCCACGAGAAAATGACCATAAACCTGTGTTTTGCTTGCAGGAAAAAATACAAGAGCGCCAAGTATGAACATACCCAGTCCCAATAACACACCCGATTTGTAGGTGAACCTTTTTATAAACAGGGCTGCCGGCAATGCAAGGCAAAAATACGAACCATAAAAGGCAATCTGTATCCAGGAGGTCTGGAAATCGCTCATGCTCATTATTTTCTTAAAGGCGGCAAGCAATGTGTCGGTCATGTTGTTTGCAAGCCCCCACATAAGAAAGAGAGTTGTCAGTAAAATGAAAGGAATTGTGTAATTTGTTCCCTCATGCCTCAGGAGAGAATTTGTATTCTTGCTCATAGTATAAGTTAAAGTTCATCAATTCACCTCAAATATAGTGAGTGCTTAAAAATTACAATGTATTGAATTTCTTCACCAGTTTCCTCAGTTCTCCCAGCTGGTCTTCGTTCAGACCTTCGGGAGTGAAACCTGCGGACTTGCACTGAAACCATATTTTTGCCGATTTAGCCACAATATCAATGGCATCAAATGTATCGTTCACCGATTTACCGATGGCAAAGATTCCGTGTTTTTCCCATACCACAAGATCATGTTTTCTAAAACTTTCGATGGTTGCTTCCGCAATAGTTTGAGTGCCCGGTAAAATATAGGGAACAAAGCCTACTCCCTTGGGAACAAAGACGATTGACTCAGTGTGCATACCCCAGAGTATATGGTTCAGACTTTCAGAATCTTTTATTTCTCTCCATTGTGTGAGGGCTATCACTTCGGTGGCATGTGTATGCATAACCACGATCTCGCCGGTTCCCCGTTCTGCAATCATCTGATGAATGCCCAGGTGGGTTGGAAGCTCGGAGGACGGTTCAACCGAATCTTCACTACTATTGACCAGGTAGAGTGCACTACCCTCATGGTTAACCTGGATGATGACACCATTCTCCAAAGGTTCCTTTGCAATATCGCGCATGCGTTTTCCTGTACCCGTAACATAAAAGCTTTGCCCTGATAGACCGGGGGCGACAAAGTCTGTTTTTATTTCTTTGCATCCGGATAAAATCTTCTTATCTATGCTGTCAGGCAAACGAACGGAGATGTTCCCTGCATTTTTTTCTACCCATCCTCTCTGCCACAGGAAGCCTGCAACCTCTTTGACATCTTCCAGTATTTTATTTATCTCATGTTGTTTTTCAAATAGTTTCATAGCATGTTGTTTTTCATAAATCGTTTGATTCAAATCTATAAAATCCCTTCTACATTATTGCAGGGTAAACAAAATCATAGCTGTGCGAGATCGCATTAGATGATTCGCCGGCAGAATTGTAAACCCCGGCACCAATCAGTGCAAATATAGCGGCACCAAGAACTGTTGTTTCTGTTTGTGTGGTAAGTTTAACCGGTATTCCCAGGGTATTTGCCCGTATCTGGTTCCACAGTTTGTTCTTTGAACCTCCGCCCACAACGATCAATGAATCTGCTTTAAACTTGCCTGCTTCCTGCAGCAATGCAAGACTTTGCTTTGTTTTTTCCGACATCGCTTCAAGAGCAGCCCTATAGATCTGTCCTCGTGAGGTATGTATGCCAATACCCGAAATACTGCCGTTGTTTACACTGAAGTCAGTTGCTACCTTCAAGCCCCCGGACCCAGGTTTAATCCTTTCAGCTTCATCGATCATCAGGCCATATACCTTACCGGGAATTGTTTTCTCTTCATTGCTGTAAAAACTCCTTTTGATCCATTCCAGCACGCCTGATGCAATCCATTGAAGTCCGGTATTGTAAAGTCCGGGAACAGCATCAAGTTCATTGGTAACACCTGCTTCAAACATTTTTCGGCTTGTATCGATTTTACGTGTTCGTGTCATAAGGATCTCCCAGGTACCTGAACTAAGCACAGCTTCGTTCTCTCCAGCTCCCGAGCCTATCAGGGCAAACTGGGTATCGTGTCCTGAAAGAATTACAGGTATGCCCGGGGTTAAATCCAGTTCCGAGGCTGCTGCACTGGTGAGGCTACCTGCCACAGTGCCCGCTTCTGCCAGTTCGGAAAATTTATCCGGGATACCAATGGCAGACAGGATCTCCTTCGAGAACTTACGGTTTTTAATATCGGTAAGCATGGATGTTCCTGCCATTGTAAGATCGTTTACCAGTTGTCCCGTGAGTTTCTTTACAAAGATGGAAGAGATAAACAGGTAAGCATGCATCTTGTCAATGGTGTCTGGCTGATTCTCCTTTAGCCAAATCAGTGTATTGATGGTGTTAAAACTGAACCGGGTTACACCGGTGATGGCATACAAACGTTCCGGAGGAATGTACTTTTGGATATTCTCCATGATTGGTACGGTTCGCTGACATTGCCATGAAATAACCGGATACAAAAGCTTTCCTTCCTGGTCAACCGGGGCACCATTCACCCCGAAAGTAGTAACGGTTATTGCTGCAATAGAAGACGGATCGATCATAGAAATAACCTTGCGGATACAAGTAGCAAACTTGTTCCAGATCTCGTCTATGTCCCAAATCAATCCCTGTTTGTAGTTAGGATCGGGTTGTGTATTGTTTGGCATGGAATGAAAGGCGGCAATTTCTCCTTTTTCCGTTACGGCCACTGCCCTTATGTTTGTGGCACCACAATCGAGAACCAGTACATTTTTCTCTCTCATTCCTTTAGCGGTATAGCGGTCCGTAAGTATGGCAGGCCCTGAAATCAGAGCCTTCAGTATTCATGCCGTAAGCGCTCCATGCCGATGGCCTGTATATCTTCGCTTCATCGATGTTATGCATGTTCACCGGTATGCGCAGCATGGCTGCAAGCGTTATAAGGTCGGCACCGATGTGTCCGTAGCTCGAAGCACAATGATTTGCCCCCCAGTTTGCCATTACAGAATACATATCTTGAAAAGCACCTTTACCGGTAAGACGCGGAGCAAACCAGGTTGTCGGCCAGCTTGGATTCGTTCTGTCTGTCAGTATTCTATTGATCTCGTCCGGCAGATCTACTGTATATCCTTCGGCAAGCTGAAGCACAGGTCCCAGACCTTTCACAAGATTGATACGTGATATGGTTATTGGCATACCGCCGCGTGTAAGAAACTCGGAAGAGAATCCTCCTTCGGGGAAATACTCGCGAATTGCAGGACACCAGGAAGTTGCCTTCAGACATTTATCCACTTCTTCCTTACTAATCTCCCAGAAGGGTTTAACAGCCGGGTGGCCATCCTCTTCCTGCTGAGCAGAAAAATCAAGCGCCGAAGCTCCTGAGTTGATCAGGTGAATCAGTCCGTGAGCAGCCTCACCTGCAGGTTTTATACCTGTAACTCTTTCAATAGCTTCCGGACTCCAGTAAGTGCGTATGTCGGAGAACATCTGGGCGGTATTTGTGAGCAGGTGGCCAAAAAGCATGGCCACTCCATTCAGGGAGTCGTTTTCGGTGGCAACAAGGTAGGGAGTTCGTAAACCATTCCAGTCGAAAGACGAGCAAAGGATTGCTTCCAGGAAATCACCATTGGGCTGGTAATCAGTCCATTGTCTTTGTCCCTGGAAACCTGCAAGAATTGCATTGTGACCCAGTGCTTCCTCGCCGAATCCCATTTCTTTAAGCTTTGGATTTCCAACCATCAGATCACGGGCAATGATGGCCATTTTAACCACTGTTTTCCATTCGGCATCTTTCTGGTCACGCGATTTTGGAACCGAGTTATAATCTTTTCCTTCCTTACAATTATTTTTCACCCAGGTCAGGGCTTGCTTATATTCTTCCTGATCGTAGATCTTCCGGTCCATTCTTCTGAGAAATTCAGTCATATCGACAGATTCGTTACGCATTCCAAGGTATTCCTGAAAAAAATCCTCATCTGGAATAGAACCTGCAATACCCATAGATACAGCTCCCATTGATAAATAGGACCTGTTGCGCATCATGGAAACAGCCAGGCCCGCTTTTGTGAATCGCAGCATTTTTTCTTTGACATCAGGAGGAATGCTTGCGTCACTGAGATCCTGAACATCTTTTCCGTAAATGCCAAATGCAGGAAGACCTTTTTGATTGTGAGCTGCGAGTATAGCTGCCAGGTATACTGCTCCGGGACGTTCTGCACCGTTAAATCCCCAGATCGCTTTTGGAAGATGCGGGTCCATATCCATTGTTTCACTTCCATAGCACCAGCAAGGAGTGACAGTGAGCGAAACACCAATATTTTCACTACGGAATTTGAAAGCGCTGGCTTCGGCCTCTGTTACGCCACCAATGCATGTATCGGCAATAACACATGTAACAGCAGTGCCATCCGGGTATTTCAAATTCGAATGTAAAAAAATCGCAACCGATTTAGCCATCTTCATGGTCTGCTCCTCGAGTGATTCTCTTATTCCACCCAATCGGCCATCAATTGCAGGACGAATTCCTATTTTCGGATATGTATTCATTATCTATAATGATTTTCTTAGTATTATTGATGTAGGAATTATTTCTTTTATTGGTTTATGGTTGTTAACAAACCTGCACGCTTTCTTCCCCATCTCATTAAAGTTAGTGGATATTACCGAGATACCCTTGTTCACAAATTCATACAAAGGAGAATCATTGTATGCCAGTATCCCTAAATCCTTACCTGTTTCAAAGCTTTGAGTTTTACAGGCAGCCAGGAAATAAGCCAGGTCTTTCTGACGAAGTATAAAATAGGCATCCTTTTTTTGCAATCGAACGGATTTAATACTTTCCATGATCCTGTATTGTATTTGGTGTACCTCACAAAATCTTCTGAAAGCATGAGTAGTGATTGAAGGATGTCTGAGATGGTCGGGAAAGACCAGGTTGAAGGTATTGTACATTTTGATTTTATCCTTAATTGAAGATAAGGATTCGTAAACAGCTGTATCAAAATCCTGCCAGACATACGAGTACTTCTCCCGGTCGAAATCTTTCCAGTCTGTGATAGGAATATCAAGGAATAAAAGTTTTGAAGGATCGATCTTTCTCAATACCTCACTGATCTTCAATTGCTGTGTATCGAAATTCATAATTACATAAGCATTATACCGGCCAATGCTCTGCAATACAACAGACTCGAACAACTTTATATTATAATGATGAAATACAAGATCGATAGAGTAGGAAGAATCAAGGTTTTTCTCAAATTCCTGGTAAACGATATCCTTAAAAGGGCTGTAATAATCAAGTAGGAGAAGAACCTTATTTATTTCACTGCTCACAAAATATCCTTTTGTGGGAGTTGAATCAACAAGCTTCCTTCTTTTCAGTTCACGGTATGCTTTGAAAACCGTATCACGGGAAATATTCAACTGTCGGCTCAAGTTATTTATTGATGGCAATGATTCGCCCGGATTTAATTGGATTTGAATAACCCTCAGTATTTCGTTGATCAACTGCTGGAGCTTGGTCTCATTCGATTCCGTGTCGAGCGTTAAACTGATCTCTTTTACTTTGGTCATATTATACTGTGCTGTGCTGTGCTGATACAAATATAGAAAAGAATTTGGAAGAACGAATAGGTTAATAAGAGAAAAAAGTTTAGGTATATCAGTACTGTGGTTTTGCATTTCAATTTCAATAATAACTATAGGTTAGTGTTAAATATTCTTTATGCTGTGATAAAGCAACTAACTCTGGAAGAATAGAACGAGAGTAATCCCGGGTGTGCGGCTGCCAAATACTTATTGCAGGCCTGAGGCTTTGGATAAGAAATTTGCATGAATAGTGTTTCAATAGTCTTTTTTCTTATGGGTAAAACATTACACGAAACGTAACTTTCCGACTTATGATTTTTCTGCTTTCTCACGAACTATTTAATAATCGCCCTTGACTTTCTCATTTTTTCCTTCGAACTTGAATAATATTTTAAGACTATTTTGTCGTTTGGAGAGTTTATATGCTATAGGTTCCTGTAATGAATAGTTAAAGAAAATTTTTTGCTTTTTTTCATGTTCAAAAAATTTTAAACAGATGAAAAAGTCCTTATTAATTCTGATGATAATAGGAAATACTTTGTTTGTAAGCCTGCGAGGATTAGATTCTGATTCAAAAAAAGTGCTGATGCACTATATGTTATGGTATGGAGACTCATTAGCAACAGAGGATGATTCTTTAAGGCATTGGAAACTTGGGCATACCTATCATCCGCTTATTGGAAGTTACAACTCAAACAGTTGGGCTCTTGTTACTTATCATGCTTTATTATCACATTCGTGTGGCATCGATGGCATAATTGCAAATGTTAAGGATGAATATGACGAGGTAAGTTTCAATAAACTGATTGAAACCATCCATGGGATTTATGAATATGATAACATTAATTTCAATTATTCAGTTGCTCTTAGCTATGATGATCAGGGAATTACAACAACAGAAGTCGCAAGAAATAAATTCAGGTATTTGCGAGATTCTATTCTGCCAGTCTATGACAATTACCTTACTTATAATGATACTGCAGTAGTGTTTATTTATAATTACCCGGATGCATTTTTATCTGCACAAGATTACAGATCAGCTATTAATGATGTTTTTCCTGATAGAACACCAAAGTTGTGCTGGAATGAAAGTCAGGACACTGTTATGGATTATATAGATGTTACTTACTCATGGGTTCAGCCTTATGCAGGGATTTGGGATAAAGAAAACGGAACAAACTGGGGTAAAAGGTATATAGAAGATTATTTTTGGAGAATAAACAATATTCCTCAGCAAAATGATAGTGAACTCTTGTTTGGGTGCGCAGGGGTATGGCCTGGATTCAATGATACATCAATTGTAGATCCGGATTGGAATCAGGGAAGATGGATGGATAGGCAAAATGGTTTTGTATATGATTCAACCTGGATCTTAAGGAATAATTATAATGGTATCCTACCAGTTAGGTGGATCATTATTGAAACATTTAATGACTGGAATGAAGGAACTCAGATTGAACCTAGTGTGGAACATGCTTACCAATACCTTGATTCAACAATTAAAAACATCAATATTTTTAAACAAACTGACATAGCTATTGATAAAAACAGATATGCGGCTGCAATACAAATATATGATGCAGGCCTCTTGATAGAACAATCAAAACGCGATTCAATTCAATGCTACCCTATTTATAAAAATGCGATTCTGCGCTATATCAGAGATGAGTTTGAACAGTCTATGGAAATGACAGATTCTATTCTGAATAACCAATGTCTTACAACCACAAAGATTAATGATGTTGATGATTTAATTGCTACAATAGAAACATTTCCTAATCCGGCCGATGAAGTTTTAACGATTAAGTTTATCAATAGCGAGATCAAAGGGATATTTGATCTGAAATTATTAAATACAGATGGAAAAGTTATTCGGCAATTGACCTTCAATAAATCTATGAGTACATGCCAGTATCATCTGGATATCAGGAATATGCCGGCAGGAGTTTACTATTTGGTATTAAAAAATGAAAAGTATAGATACGCGCATACAGTGATTGTAAAATGAACTTTTCAATGATTCTTTAGATAAATATTGTTTAATCAACTTTTCCCATAAAAGGCTCTACTGCATGTTGAAAAATATCATGCATATAGGCAATGGACATGTCGTCGTTGGTAGGGGGATGGTTATTTTCTTCGCATCTTTCAGCCTGTTTATCAACTGCCGCTGTTTGATCATGCAACCGCCGCATTGCATAACCAGAGCATAATCGTCGATGGGGTGGAAAAGCTTGTCAAGCCCTGCCACTTGGTAGACAGAGGCTATATCCTGACCGATAAGCGCATTGATCATGGAGCTTTTTCCGTTGTTCCTTTTCCCGAAAACACTTATTTGCGTTTTGTCTCTCTT
>DAOUOU010000089.1 GCA_030626465.1 Bacteroidales bacterium | reverse complement strand
TGCGATTCTGATCTCAGTAAAAAAGTAAAAAAGATCTGATAAATTGAACGAAGAAAAGAATAGATTTAGTCAGCTACCTTAAATATTTGGGTATTTCCAAATTGTCCTATTTTATTACCCAGATCAATCTTGTTGTATGTTATATCAGCTAGTGAAGAAGTGTCTCCAATAATAATGTATTGCAGTCCCCTGTCTTTCATGTGTTCAATTCTTTCACTGAAATTGAATTGTGATAATCCAAAATCGGTATATCCTTTTTGATCGCATAAGTACAAAGAAATATTGATGCTCCGATCAGGTGTGCAATAGACAGTATCTGTCCTTTTAATACCCAACTGGCGAAGGTATGGTTCCAGGTCACCAAACATAATAAGCTTTTCATTTGATGCTCTGATTGAATAATGTTCCAAGGAGTATCTGTGATTCATATTTATCCGGCAATCATTGATTAGAAGGATCATACAAGCAATCAGAATAATTTTGGTTTTGGAGGAGGCAAAGATACCAGGGTATTTATGCCTGAGCATGTTGAACAGATTCAAGTACACAAAGGGAATAACAATCAGGTTCCCAATCTGATAGTAATCGTGATGATACATTGAACGGAAAAATGCAAGGCTGAAAGAAATTGCCCCGAATAGCAATAAAAAGGTGAAAAGATTAAATAATCTGAAATATTTTTTAATGAAAATAATATTCATGATAATCATAAGAAAGGTCATATACAGAAAAATAGGCGAGTGATATTCACCCCCCCGGAATCGTTCAATCATTTTCAGCCAGATATACCTGATATTCCCGGAATGTAGAATCCATATTGGTCTTATCTCAACAGCTGACACAGAACCTCCGTGGATATCCGAATATATTCTGGCATAGGTGTACCAGGTAACAAGGATAAGAACTACAGCAATGAAGGTGATTATGAAAATCTGAAATGATGGAAATGTGGCCTTTCGCTGTGTCTTTCTATTTTTAAAAATAAAATCAACTATTCCTATTGCTCCAACTGAAAAGAAAAAAATCAGAGAAGGAGTTTTGATCAGACCTGCCAATAACAAGAAGAACATGGAAAGAAACCAGTCTTTTTTATTTCTCTGGTAGAAGAATCTAAAGAAAAAGTATACACCTACAAAAGCAACAGACAGGCAGGTTGCATCAGGGATAAAATTGTTGGTATAAAAAACATAAATAGGGGAAGTAAATACAAATATTGGGATGGATAATGCATACAATTTATCTTTTACTACCAGTAATGCGGTTTTGAAAAGATAGAAAAGTCCCAGGTAGGCAATAAGAACATTGATCAACCGGAATATAAATTCATGTGGCCCAAAAATTTTGTATAAAACTGAGACAAAATAATACACGATCGGAAACTCAACAACTGTAATATCAGAAGTACTATCATCAGCCGATAAAGCATTTGTTCTGGATTTGAAAAACTCACCATGATGGTAATAGTTCAACGCAAATGCAGCACTTATGGAGTTTCTCCACTGATGCACACCAACAGGCCTGTAGAATAAAATTTTATTGTAGCCGTAAACAAAAAAACAGATGAAAAATGTAAGAACAAACAATCTGTTGGCAGAAATATTCAATCTCTTTGAAAATGTAATGAATGACTGTTTCATTCTTTGACAGGTTGATTTTATGTTTAAACAAATGTAGGATGGTTTTACGAACCTCAAAACAGAATTGTGTATTTTCGTTCTTCAAATGTATACTTATGAAGCTGATCATTCAAATTCCATGCTATAATGAAGAGAAAACGCTTGGTTTGGCTCTTTCTTATCTGCCCCGGAAGGTAGATGGTTTTGAAACAGTAGAATGGCTTGTTATTAATGACGGCAGTACTGATAAAACAGTGGAAGTTGCAAGAAAAAACGGAGTTGACCATATAGTAAATTTTAAGGAGAATCAGGGTCTGGCCAGGGGTTTTATAGCCGGTTTAAGCGCCTGCATATCTTATGGTGCAGATGTAATTGTTAATACCGATGCGGATAACCAGTACAATGCAGACGACATCCCGGGACTTGTAAAACCTATTCTTGATGAGAAAGCAGATATGGTTATAGGGGCAAGGTCTATTGGAAAGATTGAACATTTCTCCTGGCAAAAAAAATTATTACAAAAGCTTGGTTCATGGACGGTAAAAGTAGCGAGCCGGACATCTATTCCTGATGCTCCCAGCGGTTTTCGTGCCTTTAGCCGGGAGGCTGCGCTAAAACTGAATGTATTCAATGAATACACCTATACCCTCGAAACCATTATACAGGCCGGGAGAACCGGTATTGCAGTTACTTCAGTGCCTGTCAGGACCAACGAAGACCTGCGACCCTCACGACTGATAAAAAGTATTGCTAAATACGTACGACTCTCTTTGTATACGATCCTAAGGGTATTTACCATTTACAAACCTTTCCGGACATTTTTCTCCATAGGCTTGTTCTTTTTCCTGATTGGATTCGGACTTGGCATTCGATGGTTGTATCTGTTCTTCGTTGCAGGTCCGGAACGCACACATGTCCCCAGCTTAATTCTGGCCAGCATTTGTATAATCCTTGGTTTTCTTATAGGAACGATGGCTATCGTTGGTGATCTTTTAGCGGTGAATCGAAAACTTCTGGAAGACATACAGTATAGAGTTCGTAAGCAGGATATGGAAATAAAGAATAAGCCGGATAAATAGTCTATGAATTTCATTGATCTGAAAAGGCAGGTTATAGATGCGGGAATCTGCACACATTGCGGGACATGTGTTGGTCTTGAAAACAAACTGTCTTTTCGTGATACCTCTCATGGTCCGTTACCTTCATCAACAGAGCAAGACCTGGAAATCGATGATATCATATACTATGCCTGCCCCGGAAAAGGTTTGAACTATGCTGAGCTTAATAAATTTTTTTTTGGAGAACTTCCGCACAACTGGCTCATAGGGAATTTTGAACAATCCTATGTCGGTTACTCTCAGAAGGATGAAATAAGATTTGCGGGAGCATCGGGCGGTGTGATTACGCAGATATTGATCTATTTATTAAAGCAAGATCTTATCCAGGGGGCTGTTGTGCTGCGTCATGGAAAACCAAAGCCATGGCTGGCTGAACCAATAATTGCGACCACAGAAAAAGAGATACTGGACGCAAGTCAGAGTGTTTATGCGCCTGTGCCAGTTAATACAATACTGAAAGAACTTACTTCTTTTAAAGGGAATATTGCATTTGTGGGTTTGCCCGATCAGGTGTCTTCTATACGGCAACTTCAGCAAATGGGACACCATTCGGTAAAAAACATCAGGTATATACTTGGTCCTTACGTAGGGATAAATATGTATTCTTCGGCAGTATTGAAGTTTGCCAGGTCAAACGGCATCAAAGATCCTGAATCGATCGCAGAAGTTAAATACCGCGATGGAGAATGGCCGGGTTATTTAAGGATAACAGACCATAAAGGCAAAACTGTAAAGGCTGAGAAGTTTTATTACAACTACCTCCTGCCATTTTATATTACCAGGAGTACACTTTACTCGATAGATTTTGCCAACGATCTTGCTGATATCTCTGTAGGAGATGCATGGAATCCAATATACGAGAAAGAGGGAAAGGGTTTTGCGGTGGTCGTAGGAAGAAATAAAACAGCCACTGACCTGCTTGAAAAAATGAAACAGGAAGGATACCTGGCCCTGGATGAAAAGTCATTGGAAGAAGTACTCAATATGCACGGTCATATGTTCGATTTTAAAAAGAGGGGAGCATTTGTCAGGATGCGTTTTCGTAGCATCCTGGGAAGAAAAATACCTGACTATGGCATTCAACCGGTCAGGCTCGGATTAACAAGATACCTGGTTGAAATAGTGATCTTTGGCAGCATCATCTTATGCTCAAACCGGGTGGCCCGATGGTTGTTAGGATTCATTCCGGTCGGGTTCATAGGTAGATTTTTTAATTTTTCCAGAAAATCATGGAAAAACATGTCAAAACCCACAAAGAGAAAAGGATTGTTAAACCAGGAGTATAAAATCCTATGAGTTGAGGAAGAGTGAAAACGATATAGTACCTTTGAAATCCTGAAATATATATAGAACGGATTACTTCCGATGGAAAAACCAGATTCATATTGAGATAAGAAAAACATCAATTAATACCTCTGAGTATTGAAAATCCCCGGATCAATCAAACTGCTGTTCTCTCTGCTGATGAGCGCATTATTCCTTTTTCTTATCTACAGGAAAATTGACTTTAAAGCTCTCACTACTACCTTAAAAGGTATTAACCCGGGGTTCTTCGTGTTGTATTTCTTGTTATTTATTCCGCAATTGCTTTTGGCAGCTTTCAGGTGGAGATATATTCTTAAAAAGTTCAACAACTATAGCGTGAGTTTTTATAATTCTTTGCAAATGGTAACGGGAAGCTATTCTGCAAACCTTGTTGTACCTGCAAAAATGGGTGAAGTGGTGCGTGTATTCTGGGTAGACAAAACAAAATCGAAATACAAACCTATATTGATCGTGCTTTTTGAGAAACTCTGGGATCTGTTTTCGGTATGGATAATTTTTTGTTTTTTTCTCTTTTTTTTGTTTTCATTCGGTGAAAATTTTCACAGAATTGCTTTTCTTGTAACACTGATCAATATCCTGGGAATTTTCCTGCTTTTTGTGATCATTCGGGTTCTTCCAAAATGGAAGAAATCAGGAAAGTACCGGATTATGGAACTGGCATCCTCACTTTTAAACTTCTTTATTCAAAACAAACGTTTTTTATTGCCGGCATTATTCTGGTCGCTTGCATTATGGATGGTACAGATCTTCCAGTTTTATTTTATGTTCAGAGTATTTGGTATTCAACTTCCGATAGCAATGGTATTATCAGGCAGTTCTTTGGCTGTGCTTGCTGGTGCAGTTGTTATTTCTATCGGTGGGATCGGTCCGAGGGATGCCACCCTGTTATGGTTCTTTAGCGGACTTGTCACAAAGGAAGTACTGGTATCGGTAGGCATAATCTCTGTTTTCCGGATTATTATCCCCGCACTGATCGGAATCCCTTTTTTTATATATTTATCCATTCGTTTCAAACCATGGAAAAAGGCATCTGGGAACAATTAAATATGCATTCGCAGCGACTTCTGTCGCAAGTTGACAGAGATCCTGATTCACCTACATATGGCTGTTTAGACCGTAATTTCTGGAATTATAAAATACGTGATTTCGCCTCGATCATACAACAACAGGGCATTCTGGTGCTAGATGTTCTGTATAGTTATGATATCGAAGAGAATGTATACAAGGGGAATGCGGTGATCAGATCTTTGATTAAGGGAGGAGTTGAATTCTGGGCCAGGTCGCAACTTCAGACGGGTGCTTTTAACGAGTACTACCCGAATGAATCTGGATTTCCACCAACTGCATTTAGTTTGTACGCAGTGAGTCTGATTCTGAAAAAATACCCTGAGTTTCAATCAGAATTAGTAACAAAAACCATTATTAAAGCAGTAAAATGGCTTTTAAAGCATCCTGAGAAAGAAGCACTTAACCAGGAAAGTGCGGCTCTTGCCGGTATTGCAATAGCGCAGACATTAACCGGTGTTTTGGTTGATAAGAAAAAATTTGAAGTTCGTCTTCAGCAGTTTTACGATGCACAGCACCAGGAAGGATGGTTTGACGAATACGGCGGACCTGATCTGGGTTACCTGTCTGTTACTATTGACAGCCTCTGGGATATTTTTAAGATAACAAAAGATGAAAGGGCATTACATGCCCTGACCAATGCTGTAGACTTTATATCTCAGTTCTTAACAGTGTCAAATGATTTTCCGGTAATGATCAATTCCCGTAATACTGATTATCTAGTTCCCTATGGTCTTTCGGGTTTTGGATCAATGAATAAAAAAGCCGCTAACCTGTGCAGAGTTTTGTACAGCAACTTTACATCGTCTGCGCACATACTGCACAAGACAGATGACAGGTATTTGACCCATTACATCGGACAATCTTATTTCAGAGGTATTTTGAATATCAGTTCCGTCCTGAAAGATGCGATACCAATGCCTCGTGATGAACAGTATACAACTTACCTGGCCGGCTGCAAAATATTCATCAGTCATACTTCTGATAAAAGTATTATTGTCTCATTGAAAAAGGGAGGTATTGTAAATGTTTTCGATAATGACGGGATATATAAAGCAGATTATGGCTGGAGAGCAAAAATAAAGAACCGGATGGCTGTAACACACTGGCAAAATGATGAATACAATTGCAGTTATGCAATATCTGATGATCAGATGTTACTGTCTGTTCGGGGTTATTTCAGTTTGCATAAGTATGTAAGACCTTCTGTCGGAGGCCATATAGTACTCAGGATACTGTCTTTTTTTCTGGGCAATAGAATTATGCGTTGGTTAAAAACGTTACTTATTTTTAGCAGTAAAAATTCCGGTTTGGAATTCCGAAGAGAAATATCAATTCAAAAGACTCAAGTGCAAGTAAAGGATACATTTGTATCAAAAAATAAAAAGTACATTATTTATGAGGCTCCTCATTATTCATTAAGGCATGTTTCCAGTGCCGGAAGGTTTGTCGATGAGGAATTAATTGCAGAACAAGAAATAGTCACATTATCCGGTACGGGATCTTCCCTCTTTAATATACAGCTTTAGTTACTATAAATAATAGACTAACGGGAAGAATAAGAATCCCTTTTACTAAAATGCCTGATAGTAAAATCATCGATATACATCTTCTTCTTACCATAATATTGAAACAGACAATTGAGTGAACTGTCCGGGGGTTGTCTTTTGACCTCAGCAGTCAAACGAATTAATCTCCAATCCGGCTTAATTGTTGGCGAAATATATGTTGCAGTGCTTAAAATACTATCCTGTTCTTGCTGACCGGGAGAATTTATTACCAAAATCCCTTTGTCTCTATCCTCCTTATCAGGGATTTTTCTTTTTACCGTAAGCTCAATATAATCTCCTTCCAGTACATTAGATAACTTAAATTGAGGACACTCGTAATAGAGACTGTCCAGTTCAAGAGAGAAAAAACCATTGCATTTGAATTTGCGATTTCGATGGTAAGAACCGGTTAAGCTATGTGATTCATCATTTGTGTATAGGGTTTGATTGTATGTTCTCTCAAATCCACATAAGCCGGATTGAACAATTTTCCAACCATCATTATTTTTATATTTGATAATATACTCTTTTCTGCCGGCATTAGCATATATTGTATCCCTTGCAAGGGTAATCCCGTTTTGCTCACAGTAACTTTCAAGATAGAATCCGAGTTCTGAAGCATCCTTATAGGGGGATGATATGATATAAATATTGCGCCCGCTCTTTAATACAGCTTTATTATCCACATTCAACATTCTGAAATACTTCATCGGTTGGTCATTTCCTTCCCATGTAAGAATATTTGAATAATACCTTTCAAAATGATTATAATAAAGATGATGCCTTGCGACAAAGCTGACGCCATAAATCAGACCATTTTCCACCAAAGGTCCTGCTCTCCATGCTGGTTTAATTAAAATATAATCATTATTAGAAATGTTGGTATGTAAAAAGTTAACAAATGATGTATTAGCCTTATGGGTTTTGAGTCTTAAAATATATTTAGGCACAAGCTTAACGAAAGGAGCAATTATCAGAATTAATAGCAAAACCGTAAAAATCTTATTTAAATACCTGAAGCTATAATTGCTTCTAAATATATTCCAAATGATGTATAAGATGAATCCAGAAAAGGAGACTAATGGAATAACGTAGTAGTTCTTATAATGCTTAGCAATCATTATGGAACCAATCAAAGATACTATCATAAAGGCAAGAAGCATACGAAATTCCTTATTGTTCTTCCTTCTGAATGTTGGTTTGAATAAGAATAGAATAACCAGGATCAGGGAAGAAATTAACATAATAGAAAAAGAGTAATTATTTTTAAATATTAAAACTGTGTTACTGAAAAAACTCTCAAAATTGACCATTTGTTCTATACCTTTACCGTAGAGGCCATCGTGTGTAATTATCCTGGCAATAAATTCCCTGAATTGAGTAAACTTTTTATGAATTGGCAAAAAGAAAACAATAACAGTAGTGATAAGGGTGCCTAAATAGATAAGTCGCTCCCTTTGCTTATTAATAATTATAACAGGAATAATTAGAAGAGGAAGAAAATGTATCTTTGTCATGAAACCAATCCCCATAAGAATACCGGAATTGATAGAAAATTTCTTTATTGAATAATCTTTCTCGTAGAAGTATTTATAACACAGACAGACAAGAATCAACACATACAGGGCAAGCATTCTGTCCGGTATGTATCTTGATGGTAAATCAATGAGATTGATATTTAAAAAAAGAGAGCTCTGCAATAGTATTACACCCAGGTAACTGGTAGTTGTCCGAAATACTATTTTGCCCAGCCAAAGAATAACGACTGAGAAGAGTAACGTGATATAAAAGGATGACCATGCCAGGTAGAGCTCAGGCCGTGTAATTACGTCATCAATAAATTTTCCCTGACCGGCAAATAAATGTGTTAAGCGAAGAAAAATGGCAGTAAGTAATTGAAAAGGAGTTCCCGGGTGGTCAGTATGCCCAATACGATCAAAATCAAAAATAGCGGCACCCAAACTGTTCAAGAGATAGGGATACTCAGGATCGATACGACTTTGATAAAAAGGACCAACCAAATGTGAAAGAAAAGTAGTCCATAATAAAAAAAGCAATGGAACAATAAAGATAAATATTTTCTTGATCCTCATATGAGTTGTAGTTAAATGTGACATCAGGTGATAAACTTCATCTTCCTCGCAGCAAACAAACTCATCCGTAACAAAAGCCACCCATGCCGGAAACGGCTGATCTGTGTTGAACCGTATTCCCGATCTCTGTAGCGGACAATGATTTCTGTGATCTTCAGGTTGAGTTTTGCAGCCCCGAATAACAGATCAAAATCACCAAAGGGATCGAAATCACCAAAGTATTTTCTGTTTTTCTTTATCAGTTCATAGTCTTTTCTGAACAATACTTTGGTCCCGCAAAGCGTGTCTTTCAAACGCTGGCCAAGAAGATAAGTAAAAAACCAGCTGAAGAACTTGTTGCCCAGATGATTCAGGAACCGCATGGCCTGTTTATCCATTGGATACACCAGGCGGCAGCCATTGATAAATTCCCCATGATTCCGGGCCAGGGCATAATAAAACTTGAGCAGATCTTCGGGAGGTGTGGTAAGATCAGCATCGAGAATCATCAGTATATCTCCTGTGGCCACTTCAAAAGCCTCACGTACGGCATTGCCTTTCCCTTTGCCTGTTTGCTTCATTACTTTTATATCCTTTTCAGGAAATGCTTTTTGTACACGTACCATTTCTTCGTAGGTATTGTCCTTTGAGTTGCCCTCAATAAAAACAAACTCCTGGTGCGATCCGAATTCCGGCGTGCGTTTGATGGTATTTTCTATATTCCCCTTTTCGTTGCGGGCCGGAACTACGATAGAGACTGAATATTTTTTATCCATCTTCATTTTAGGACGGGCAGTAATTAAATGCACCAGGTTAAAACGATTAATACCAGGCAGGTTTGCTAAAAAACCATTGATAATCAAATGAATTAAAGGAATGTATTTCGGGAAAAGAAGTTTTCTTTCTACCCTGACCAGTTCAAAATCTTCCAGTTCGAGCAGGTTCTTAATATCGCTTATTGTTAACCAGTTTTGTAATGGCTGCCGGGCTTTTAACCTAAGAAACTCGGTAAACCGGAGACTTGGTTCCCAGATAAAATTATAGTTCGAGATAATGATCTTTGTGTGATTATGGGAGTGTTTCCAAATATTCTTCAGTACTCCCTGAATATCCCAGAGCGAACTTAGGAGATCGGACAGGATGATGTAATCAAATTTCTTGTTGATTGAAAAATCAATGGCATCGGCTTCAATAAATTGAAGTTTGGGATATTTTTTTTTCGCGATCGCAATCATGTTCTTTGAAAAATCAAGACCCACGCCAACAGAAGGTTTAACAGCATTCAACAGATCACCTGTACCACAACCAACTTCCAGAACATTCGATCCTTCGGGTATAATAAAGGAGTAATGCTTCTCGAGAATTTTATGGTAGAGCCTGTTTCTTTTTTTCCACCTGTCGCGTTTTGGTGCCAATTCTTCAAAATAACTGTGTAGAAAGGATTTATCTGTCATTGGTGATGGTTGAGATACTGCTTATGAAAAATGAACAACTTTATTTTGAAATCGGGGCTGCATAGGATTTTATATCCTCTCCTGTGATCTGTTTATCGCAGAGTATAATAAGACGTTCAAGCACATTGCGAAATTCGCGAATGTTGCCTGTCCAGTTGATTTTTTTCAACTCTTCGATGGCATCCTTTGAAATCTCTTTTTTTGGCTGACCATACTCTGCGCATACCATTTCATTGAAATGTTCAGCCAGTATCGGAATATCCTCCAATCGTTCGTTTAATGAAGGCACCTGT
>DAOUOU010000048.1 GCA_030626465.1 Bacteroidales bacterium | reverse complement strand
TGCATATATTTATTTTGCTAAAACGGGTTTTTGCACAGACTCACGTTGTATGCAAGTGTATCGCAGTGAAAATCAAACTTTGAAACTCTGAATATTTGAATAACCAGACAATAATATTTAGATAGACTCTTTTAAAATAGGTAGGTGCAAACTTGGAGGAAATTTATTTTGTTTTTTTCTTCCCCCGCACAAATAAAAAGAATCCCAACCCACAAAACAGCACATTTGCAAATCCCACGAGCCGACGCACAAACCTAAGTTTGCAAAAGAGCTGTTTTTTTGCCAATTCACCCTTCTATGTTAAGTGTTTAATTTTTCCAGATTGATTCATTTCACAATTTTCGACTTCATTAACATATATTCGACTCCAATAACTAAATCCTGCAGCAATCTATCTTACCCCGTATCATTGCATAGATTTTTAAATCAAAATAGAATTGTGATGGTGCAGAAAAAAACAGGTCTCTTTATAAGTCTTTTACTTTCCTTTCAATGCCTATGGGCACAACAGAGTTTAAATGTTACTATTATTTCAGATAGGCAGCAATAAAACACTTTATTGTTGCAATAATCGATTAAAGCTGAAATTGAGTCATTACTAGATGCTAAATATCAACCTAACTTTACGGAGCTTTTCACTGATGAGGATATTGGCACTACCTGCCATTATATAGAAGAAGTTTTAAAACGAATAAAGCTGATGTACTGATTGGAGCAGGGCTAATCACCAGCTGGATTCTTTCAGAATGGGAGAATAATACCTTGCCAACCATTGCGGCAGTCAACACAGACAACCTATTCTCTAATGATACAGAGTCCACAACAATTAAGTCCTCAATTTATAATTTCACTTATATACAATCACCTTTTAATATTGAAAAGGACTTGTAGGCACTTGCTCAAATTAACAATGCAAAGAAAATTGCATTATAGGTTAATCCGGTTTTTAAGACGCTGGATTATGACATAGAAAAATACCTTACACAATTCTTTCACATCGATGTTGAATTGATAACGATTGAAAGTGATCTGCAAATTACCTTAGATTCAACTGGTGCAACTATTGATGCAGTATATGTATTATCACCCCTTGTCAAATACACACCATCGCAATCAAAATTATTGTTTCAAGGGATTGCGGAAAAGAAGCTTCCCTGCCTATCACTTATAGATTATCCTGTGGCTTAAGATGACTTCGGAAAAACCAATTAAAATTACTATAGAGGCAGACTAATTAATATATAAACGATTACTAATATATTTTTAACTCTTTAATGACTTTTATAAATGAACATAATTATGAATTGACATGAAAGAAATAGGAATAGTTAATGGAGGCCTTTTAACAATTTAAACTCAACAAGGGCATTTTATATTAATAAGCCTCATCTGGCTTTTTTTTAAACTCATTTGCCGTTTATTCAAACTCAAAAAAGACCTATAATATCTAATCTTGCATAAGGATTTTACTTTTAAAACTCAAACTATGATTGAAACGATTATACATGAAGGAACTAGGAACTATTAACAGGGGAATATCTAGACTGATCTCTGAACAAGGACATGGTGACTTACTAATGGTATGCGATGCCGGTTTCGCTATTCCAAAAGGCATTGAAGTAGTCGATATTTCGTTAGCGGAGAATAAGCCGATGGTTTTAGAAACCTTACATGAATTAAACAAGTTCTTTTCTGTCGAAAAAATGATCATGGCGTGTCAAACCCGGGAAATCAATCCTGCCCTATTTAAAGGAATATCGAAATCGTTTGGAAAGAAGGTTGAAGTTGAAACCATTGATCATGCCGAATTAAAAACAATAGCCAAAGCTGTAAAGGCTGTTATCCGGACGGGAGATTTTACAGCTTACGGAAATGTCATATTGGTCTCAGGTGCCGGAAACAGATGGTATTGCGAAAATGAATCATAAGCCCAATAAATACTTTAATCTATGAGTGAGAAGATAAATTTAATTGATTCATCAATTATCATTATTTACCTGGTAGGAATTTTAGTTATTGGTATAATGTCTGTCAGGTTAAAAAAGATGACCAGCGATGGTTATTTTCTGGCAGGACGCGGATTGAATTGGATGCTTGTCGGAGCGGCTTTATTTGCTTCAAATATTTCAACAATCCACCTTGTAGGTCTGGCAGCCTCCGGCTATAACGAAGGTCTTGTATGGGGTAATTTTGAATGGCTGGCCTCCATAACACTTATCATGCTCGGATTAATATTTGCTCCTTTCTATTTTAAGAGCAGAATTTCAACCTTACCTGAATTTCTGGAAAAGAGGTATGATTCACGTTCAAGAACAGTAATGGCTTTTATTGCCATTATCGGGGCTCTGTTTGTACATATCGGTATGAGTTTGTATGCCGGGGCAGTTGTTTTTGAAATATTCTTTGGCATAAGCGTTGTTACCTCTATATTGGTAATATCAATTGTCACTACTATTTATACAGTACTGGGAGGGTTGAAAGCTGTTGTTGTCACCGAAACTATACAGTCTGTTATTCTTATCCTGGGTGCAATTGTACTCACCGGATTTGCCGTCTTCGCACTTTCAGACATAGGGGTTGATAACCTGGCTGAATTTAAGGCGAACCTCAAACCCGGACAGCTAAATATGCTTCACACTAAAAAAAGTCTGGAGGCACTGGGTGGTGATACAGGACTTACCTGGTATGCCTGTTTGCTGGGATATCCTGTTTTAGGCTTGTGGTACTGGTGTTCCGACCAGACTATTGTACAAAGAGTGTTGGGGGCAAAATCAAAACAGGATGCACAGCTGGGACCTATTTTTGCAGGCTTCCTCAAACTTTTACCGGTCTTTATTTTAGTGTTTCCCGGAGTTATTGCTTACGTGCTCTTTAAGGATATAATTGGGACAAATGCCAACATGGCCCTTCCGGTAATGATCAACCAACTTTTGCCCATAGGCATCAGAGGGCTTATGGCCGCTACCCTGCTGGCCGCATTGATGAGTACTATAGCTGCTGCTTTAAACAGTTCGGCCACCCTGGTTGCGGTTGATATCGTTAAGCGGATAAATCCGGCAGCTTCCGATAAGAACCAGATAAAAATAGGACGTTATGCCGCTATTGTTGTCATGCTGCTTGCCATGGCCTGGTCTACTCAGGGCGATAAATTCTCCAGTATTTTTGAAGCTATCAATAAGATTGCAGCCGCTATTGCCCCTCCTGTCGCGGTGGTATTCTTATTCGGTGTTTTTTCAAAACGAGGTACCAAACAGGCAGCATTTATTACGCTAATTACAGGTCTTGCTTTGGGTATCATTGCTTTCTGCATCGATTTTGAGCCAATAAGTGGTTATATGTTCCTTACCAAAGGATTGCATATCCCATTTATGATGCAGGCATGGTGGCTATTTGTTTTATGTGCCATTATTTATTTCTCCATAAGTTATTTAACTCTAAGACCTCCTAAACACATTATTGATAATTACACGTGGGATAGCCCACTGGCGGTATTGGTTAAAGATGAATTCAAGGGAATAAAAGATGTACGCTTATGGTCTGGTATCTTGATATTAACGCTCATAGTTCTGTATTTGATATTCTAACAATTCAGATCAGAACCAGAGGTGAATTTGTGAAATACTACAATTAATTTAACATGACGTTTTTCATATGAGGAATAGAGACAAAAAGAGTAGTGATAAGTTTGAGTGGTTTCCGGGCAGCCTAACCTCTGCCCGGCTTTTCCAAAAAGTATTTATTTAAAAGAAGTGGAAATGAGACAAGCAATTATGACTTCACCAGGTGTAATTGAACACAAGGAAGTAAGTGAACCGGGAAAACTGGCGGCCAATGAGGTACTACTTAGGATCCGGAGAATCGGAGTTTGTGGCAGCGATATTCATGTTTTTCATGGAGAGCATCCCGCAACTCCCTATCCAGTAGTCCAGGGTCACGAGTACGCTGCAAGCATTGAAGCTGTCGGACAAGCAGTAACGAAAGCAAAGCCAGGGATGAGAGCAACTGCCCGTCCACAGCTCGTTTGCGGGAAATGCAAACCCTGCTTGCGTGGGCAATATAATGCCTGTCAGGAATTAAAAGTCCAGGGATTTCAGGCTCCCGGAGTTGCCCAGGATTACTTTGTGGTACCTGAAGACCGCCTGGTGGTGTTTCCTGAATCGATGAGTTTTGAACAAGGTGCCATGATTGAACCTGCCGCTGTAGGAGCACATTCAACCAACCGGAGCTCCGACTTAAAAGGTAAAAATGTGGTTGTTGCCGGAGCAGGTACTATTGGTAATTTGGTAGCACAATTTGTGAAGGCACGCGGAGCTAAGAAAGTACTTATAACAGATATTAGTGAGTATCGTTTAAATAAAGCAAAAGAGTGCGGTATAGATTGTGCGTTTAACGTAAAAACCCTGGACTTTGATAAGGGAGTAAAAGCATTCTTTGGTAAAGAAGGATTTCAGGTGGGTTTTGAAGCTGCAGGAGTTCAGGCATCGCTGGATTCGTTAATGGCTAATGTAGAAAAGGGAGGAGAAGTAATTATACTGGGGGTATTTGCTAAGAATCCTACGGTCAATATGTTCTTCTTAGGAGAGCATGAACTCAATGTTTTTGGATCGATGATGTACCGCCAGGAGGATTATGAAGAAGCTGTATCACTAATTTCAAAGGGAAAGATAAAAACCGAACCCCTCATCACCCAACACTTTCCTTTTGACCAATATAGTGAAGCTTATAAGTATATCGAAAGGCGGGGCGATAAAACAATGAAAGTAATGATTGACTTATAGCTAACTTATATATGAATTGTAACTATAAAGTAGCGGGTCTTGGTGAATTACTCTGGGACGTTCTTCCGCAAGGGAAACAGCTGGGGGGTGCTCCCTGTAATTTTGCCTTTCATGCACTTCAAACCGGATGCGATGCCTATATTGTTAGCGCAATTGGTACCGATATAGAAGGAGAAGAGATTCTCAGGGTACTTAATCAATTGAAATTAAAGGCTGATTTTATTCAAACCATGTCCGGTTATCCTACGGGTATGGTAACTGTAAAACTGAACGACTCAGGGATTCCCAATTACACCATTCATGAGAATGCAGCCTGGGATAATATAGAATTCCCGGATGGGATCATTCCGCTGGCCAGGGAAATGGATGCCGTTTGCTTTGGTAGTCTTGCGCAAAGAAACGATGTTTCCCGAAATACCATTCTACAATTTCTTGAAATTACAAAATCCGAATGCCTGAGGGTATTTGATATTAATCTGCGTCAATCCTTCTATAACCAGGAGATTATTGAAAAGTCTCTCGAACTGGCCAATGTACTCAAACTAAATGATGATGAATTGCTAATTGTGAGTGAATATTTCGGATGCCAGGGCGATGAAGAAAGTCGCTTGAAACAACTTGCGGATGATTTCCAGTTAATGCTAATTGCCTTCACGAAAGGCAGTAAGGGCAGCCTCTTGTTTACCAAAACTGAAAAATCCTACTGCGAGGTTCCTACAATAAGGGTTGCTGATACAGTGGGTGCTGGAGATTCTTTCACAGCCATATTAATTTCAGGTATGCTTAATAAGATGAAACTCGAAGAAATACACTCTGCTGCTACGAATGTGGCAGCCTTTGTATGTACAATGCACGGAGCTACACCGAAGCTCCCTGAACATTTACTAAACCAAATAGACAGTAGAATATAAAAAGTACATTTTAATGAGTTTTAACTTTCTAAATCAGAATATAAAACCGATTGATCCTAAAAAGGTTGCTCAGTTGGTTTTACCGGATGGAACACATATGCAGCAGGCTGCTATGGGAACATTTCATTCGGATAACCCGGATCTGATCGATAATATGGAAGACATCATAGTTGAATCTATTCGACTTGGATACCGACATCTGGATTGCGCAACTGCCTATCAAAATGAAGCTGTAGTAGGAAGAGCAACAGACAAGGCCATTAAATTAGGTCTCGTAAAACGAGATGAACTTTTTATGCTCTCCAAACTTTGGAACAAACATATGAATCCGGCTGATGTTATTCCTGCCTGTGAGGCTAGCCTGAAGCAACTTCAGTTAGATTATCTGGATATGTATGTTGTACATTGGCCATGGCCAAATGACCATCCTCCGGGATGCGATGGAGATGCAATTAATCCTGATGCGGTACCCTATATTCATGAAATGTTTATGGAAGTATGGGAAAAAATGACCAAGCTTAAGAAAAGCGGAAAAGTAAAAAACATTGGCACATCCAATCAAACCCAAAAAACGATGGAGCTGCTGCTTAGGGACACAAATGATTTTAACCATCCGGTGTATAACCAAATGGAGTTACACCCTCTATTTCAGCAAAAGAAACTGGTTAAATATTTCATTGATAACAAGGTCGTTCCTTCCGGCTATATGTCTTTAGGTTCGCCACGTCGTCCTGGACGTGATCGGTTTGCAGAACATCAGGCAGACATGCAACATCCGGTAATTCAACGCCTGGCAAAAGAGACAGGAATGACTCCTCCGGCCATATGCCTGGCATGGGCCCATCAGCGGGAAAATAATAAGGTAGGGTACGTTTCCATGGCTGAACGTTCAGAGTGGATCAAATTTAATTTGGAAGCTGCTACAAAGAATGTACTTACCACTGAACAAATGATTGCAATTGAAGGAGATGGAACTCATGAGAATCCCGGAATAAATACGAATAATCGTCTTATTTGGGGGCAGGTATTTTTCTGGCCGGAAGCTCGGGTACTCGGTCATGATAGGGATGTCCTTTGGAATGACAGACAAATATTCGAATCTAAAGCAGATTTTGCAAGGTTTAGGAAAGCTGTGGGTGAATTTTACAAAGTATGGAAAGAGACCGCTGTTGATCTGCCTGTAAATTATCTGTAGGTAAAACTAGAGCTTACTAATAGTATTCAATTAATTACCATAAAAATGATTCGTAATATCAGAATATTCCTTCTATGGATTCTTATTGTTTTCGTCAGTGCCGGTGCTGACATAGTACAGGATGATTTCTATGCATATTATACTAAAGTACAGCATACTTCTACAGACTTTTTTGGAAAATATGCCGATATAATTGTGGTGTTGGGTGAAGGAAAACAGCTTGAATTCACACGCCGGACCCAATATGTTCCCAGGTGGGTGACGCCTGAAGGTTCCTACCTGGTTGATGAATTTTTTTCGGAAAGAGATATGGACTATTCTTTTGATTACAACTATGTAAGACTTCTTGAAGAAAGTCCAGAAAAGATTGTGGTGCACTGGAGGTATGTTCCGGATATTGAGTTTATGGAATACGCAAACATGAAGCAGGATCCCACTATTATGGAAGGATTCACCAATGTGGTTCATGAATTATTTACAATATACCCTAAGGGGAAAATAGATCGGGTCGTAAAGGATGCCAGGGAAACCGTCTATGATGTATGGATTAATGAGGATATGGCTCACAGGCAAACTTTACAGCTCAATACGGATGGAATAAGCCATGGTAGAGTTATTTGGGGCAACCAGGAAAGAGAGTTGCCCGAACCGGTTGCTAAAAATCAAATAATCCGGGCATCAAAATTACCTGAACCGGATATCTCTTTCCGATTCGATGAAGGGGGTGGTGATTTTCCTGATTTTGAGGAGGAAGAACTTGAAGAGATCTATAAAGAAATTCTGGAGAACGCCATTGATTATGCCAAAATTGAGATTGTACCCATAACTGGCCATGGAGCAGTATATAAAAAAGGTGTATCCGGAACAGCTCTGGCATTCGATGGCTACTACACAGGTATTAGCTATGAAGAGGAATTACCGGGGATGTCCGATGAGATATCTGTTGAAGCCTGGCTAGCTCTGGATGTTTATCCATATAATAATGCTCCCCTGGTTCATAAATCAAAAGATTTCGGAGAATATGGATTCTATTTGAGTGTAAATCCCTATGGGAAACCATTCATTAAAGTAAACGGATCAGAATCCAGATCAGAGAACGTGATTCCACTATATACCTGGACTCATGTGACGGCCACGATCGGTAGTAATACTGCCATATTGTATGTTGATGGTATGAAAGTGGCAGAAACAAATTTCAAGGGGAAGATCAATCTGAAACCTCTGCCTCTGACCATAGGAATTAATACCCAGAAGGAGAGATGTACGGATTACGTCAGGGACTTCGACCAGAATATTCCTTTTATTTATGGAATTCAAGGGCTACTGGATGAAGTGAAAATATATAACAGAATACTCTCCGAAAAAGAAATTTCGGCTATTTACAGTGCTTTTCTTCCCGAAGATAGAAAATCAGATCTGGAGAAAGCCTTGCTTCCGGGAGAGGTAGGAGTAGCCGAAAAATTTGGTGCTACCTATAAAACCCTGTCGCATCATGAACTATGGGATAGAATGTGGAGACTAACGGACTACTCAGATATTGTGGTGAAATTCGACAATAATCCGGCAAGCATTGTCTATTGGCATGGAACAAATTATGCCGCAAATTATGTAACCGACAACAATCGGTGGATGGCTGATCAGAGTTCTGAGATTTTCACAAAACACGGATGCTCCGAACACATGGCAGATAAACAGTGCAGGCATAGTTATGCCCGGGTAATAGAGAATTCCGATGCAAGGGTGATGATTCACTGGCGCTATCCATGTGTTGATGTAGGGTATGTATGCACCAATAAGCGAAACTGGACAGACGAGTACCATACGATCTACCCTGATGGAACAGCAATCAGGAAAGTAGTATTTAATAATGATGAACAACCCGGGTTTCAGGATATTCAATTCTTTACTAATCCTGGGGAAACAGCTTTGGATGTGGTTCATATGAATGCCATGACAGTTGCAAATACTAAGGGGGAGATTTTAGAACTCGAGTGGAAAAAACCAAATAAGAATCCGGAACAAAAGTTAAAAGACGCAACAATTGAATGGCTCAATTCAAAATCGGAATACAAGGTATTTGCCATATATCAGGGTGGTGAAATAACAACCTGGGGGGAATTTGAGCAATCGCGATATACCGATGATCCCTTTGCCGGCCCCTGGAACCATTGGCCGGTTAGCCTTGTTCCTTCCGATGGGCGATTTGCTGTTGCACACGACAGGGTAACTCATTTTGCCCTGGGGGCTAACGATCCGGCCCCGATACACGGGGCAATGGTTCATTATGGGTTTACAAATAATATAATTGATGCGCTTATTCCTCTTGCAAGATACTGGCAAAATCCACCTATAGTAACAAAGGTTGCCGGAGGTAAAAGTAAAGGTTTTATCAAAGAAGAAAAGGCCTATAATTTCGACTCAATTGATTCTGAAACATTAAGTTTTAACATCGATGCAAATTCAGATTCCCCTGTTGTTAATCCAGTGTTGGTACTTCAAAATTGTAACGCTCAAAATCCGGAAATAAAAATAAATGGAAAGTTTTTAGAACCTGGTGATTCATTAAGAGCAGGCAGAGAATATGATGTGAATGGGAAACCAAAAACTATTATCTGGATGAATTATACAACAAACCAGCCTGTACAAATTGAAATTATGGGACTATAATATTAAGCAGCGCGTGCCTTAGTTACTATCTATAACTAGAAACTTAAAAATATGAACAATATAAAACAATTATTAAAATCACTTGGAATTATAGCTCTGGGTGCTATGTTAACCATATCCCTACATTCTCAAACGAATTCATCATTTTACATAAAAAGTGATACCTGGCAGGAAACTGTTGCCAATTCAATAAAAAAATTCCATCAGGAACGGGAGAAACTGGATGCAATGCTTAATGATGAAAGCATGATCAAATTAGGCGATTGGTACCTGGTTGGTGGTTTTGCCGGAGATCGAAATGAACTGTTTAACAAGGAATTCGGCCCGGAAAAGAATACCGATCTTGACCAGGTTTATGCCGGAGATCTGAGATGGGTGGCCCGCCCTGAATGGAAAGACGGTCAACCCCATCTTTTTGAAGGTATGGCGACCGAAGTTAACTATGTGCAAAGGTCGATTGAGCTGGCAAAGGATATGGACCTTCTTGCCTATGTTGGTAGTGATGACGGTTTGCATCTTTGGTTAAACGATGAGTTAGTATTCAAAAATGATGCGGATAGAGGGTTGGAACCCAATCAGGAGTTTATTCCCCTCAAGCTTAAGAAGGGTACAAATAGGGTAATGCTTAAAATCAATAATCTTGGTAATCCGCAGGGGTATTTCTTTTCGTTTCTGCCGGATAATGATGTTTATAGAATAGAAATAGAAAAAATCTGGAACCAAACTGCCGTCGATTTCCCCGATGTCAACTCCATTTTCCAGATTGAAAGAGAAAAAACAGACGGTATCTGGGATTCTCAGGTTCGGGGATACGATGAATCAAAACTTATCGGAAATTACATTGGGAAAATAAAACGAATTCCTTCCATAGCTGAATATGCCGAAAAATATTTTAAAACTGCTTTAGATGAAGTTGATGTAAATATTATTCGCGAACTGTATTACCTTACCTGTAAATTCGACAATATCATTTATCTTGATGATGCACGGGATAGTGATGATGAAGAATGGAATGACTATAAATCCGAATTTAAGTCAAAAGCCATGGAGGTGGCTTCACTGCTAACGGAAGGAAACGTTGATGAAGAACAGCTTTCCACTACCTCAGCTCAGCTGGATGAACTTTTTGACAATATTCCTTTGCGTTTACCTTCCGGACTCGATTCGAAAGGTCGTTTTGGAGCTTATTATACCACCCTAAAGTATGATCTCGACTGGGACAAACACTGGCGTATAGGTGATTATGCCGATGTTGTGGTTGATTTTGATCGGGCAAGATACAAATTTGTTTTCTGGAGAGGAACCAGTTACATTCCGTGTTGGGTTACCGAAACAGGTGTTTGGTACACCAATGAATTTGTTGAACGAAGGGGGTTTCACAGTCTCAATACCGAGGGGTGTGTTGAACCTATGTCTGACAAACAGTGTCGATATTCCCATGTACGTATTATCGAAAATACCGATGCCAGGGTTGTCGTCCATTGGCGTTATGCACCTATAGATGTAAACTATGAGCATCCCTTTACCGATCCTGTTACCGGCTGGAGTGACTGGGTTGATGAAGTGTATACCATCTATCCATCCGGGATTGGGGTCAGGAAAATAACGGTTCAAACAAATCGCCCCGACCTTTGGACCGAATTTCAGGAAGCCATAGTAATTAATCAGCCGGGAACAATGCCTGAGGATAATATCGAGTTAGGTGCTATCTCGCTGGCCAATATGCATGGGCAGAGTAAAACATATTTTTGGACTGAGGATGGTGGTCCGGAATTTGAAGAGGGGCCGGAATATGCCTCCATTTTTAAAGTCAATCTTAAAGCTCCATATTCACCTTTCGCACTGGTAGCACAACCCACCGAGGACGGACTTATTACTTCCTACCTTGGCCATGCTCCCACATCCAGTTTCAATTTCTGGGATCACTGGCCGGTATCGCAGGATGCCAGCGATGGAAGGATTGCCACATCGGCTGCAAGACCGTCTCACTCATCACTGGGGCATATCGGTCTGCCCGGTATGGCCGATGCAGAATGGAAGCCTTATAAGGAAGATGGCATTAAGGTTATTAAAATAATGCTTCATGGAATGACCGATAAGGTCGTTGAAGATCTTGTTCCGTTAGCAAAATCATGGCTTTCTCCGCCTGAGTTGAGTTTGAATAGCATCGACTATACAAGTGAAGGCTACGATCCAACACAGGCTGCTTATATAATTACAAGTAAAACGCCTGATAATCCGGCACCATTATCATTTACAATAAATGCAAGCAAAAAATCACCTATGATTAATCCTGCATTTGTGATTAAAGATTGGGGCAAAACAAATGTTTCTTTAACGCTGAACGGTAAACTTATGAAAAAATCAGAAGATTACCGTATTGGATATCATCAAACCTTTAATGGATACGATCTTATCATATGGCTCGAAAAGCAATCAGAATCCACCGTGAACATGCTAATAGAGTAATATAAAGTTTGCAATGCACAAAAGGGAATAATCTAAAATGATATCCCGGATAAGGTTCTCATGGGACGAATCCATAAAAATTGAAGTATTTACTATAAATACCATTTGATCATGAACAAATTCAGAATGCTTTCAATAATCAGCTTAATCCTATTGATACCGGTAACAGGTTTTTCTCAGAGCTTTGACATAGGTGAAATTAACTCTGCAAAATACAAGATCTACATCCCTGAAAACTGGAATAAAGGATTGGTTATGTACGCGCATGGATATGAGGAAATAGGTGAGGAAACCGAGGAATTCACCGAAGAAGTAGACGAATTTATGGAGATTTTCACCTCCAGGGGATTTGCTTTTGCCGCATCGGCCTATAAAAGACAGGGGCTTATTATAAAAGATGGTATTGAAGATACCGAGGCCCTCAGGTCCTACTTTGAATTAAAGTATGGCAAGCCTGATATTTGCATTATCACAGGACATTCAATGGGTGGAATAATCGCACTGGCAACTATCGAGAAATTTTCGGCTGAATACGATGGCGCCATGCCCCTATGCGGCTGGTTGGCTCCCTTATATTCCTTATTGAAATATGATCTGGATATGCTGGTTTGCTATGATTATTTGTTTGGTGAAAATGATGGAAAAATCGTGAATGGAGATGATTATATTGAATCTGAATCAATTCAGAAAACTATTAGTCAAAAGCCGGAATTAGCAAGGCTGTTTGCAGAACATTTCTGGATTAAAGAAGCTGAACTAGCCGAAGTTATTGATTTCTATCAGTATGTTTTCAAGGAATGTATAGGTTGGTTAGGAGGCTTACCTGCAGGTAATGTTCAAACGATTTACTGTGGTTTTGGTGATAAAGACAGCTTGCTAAACAAGGAAATATTGCGTTACGAGGCAGATCCGGCAGCGAAAGAATATTATTTGCAGTACTATACACCTACAGGTGAGATACTGGATCCTGTGATAACATTACATACAACTTATGATGAATTGGTACCGGTGTTTAATTATAAATATTATGAAGAGCTGACAGAAATTAAACATACCAGCCACTTGTATGCTCAACAATATGTAGTTCGGGACGGACACTGCAATTTTACACTTGAGGAGCATGCTCACTACTTCGACCAGCTACTTCTTTGGATCAAAGAAGGCAAACGCCCGGAACTTACCAACCCATAATACTTATAGATAAACGCTGAAAAATACAAGGTTTTTATCTCTATTTCACAATATTATGCATTCAAAAGAACCATATTCACCAAATACCTTTGCAAAATGAGAATTTGTATATTAATAACGGTTGTTCTTTGCACAACACTTTCCTATGGGCAGGATAAGGACCTGATGCTACATTTAAGTTTTGATGATAAAAAGGAAATACCGCAATTCAAAACAGAGGAAGAAATTTATGGGGAAATTGAAGCTACAACAACTTCAGAAGAAATAACCAGTACACACTTTCATATATACGGACTTGCTAAGTATGTTAATGGGGTCGAAGGAAATGCCATGAAATTCGATGGCTTTTCATCTTATGTTGAAGGAAATATATTCAAGGATTTTGAAGAGGACGAAGATGAAGAGAAAGAATTTCCAATTCCTGACGCGATAAGCATTGAAGCATGGGTATCACTTGGAGCTTACCCCTGGAACTGGGCCCCGATTATTACCATAGGTAAATATAAAATAACAGGTTTTTACTTTGGCATCGATTCTCACGGCAGATTAGGTTTTCATATGTCTGATGCTACTTCTGTGTGGCACGAATGTAATTCAAAACTCAGTCCAGGGTACAAACATGGACTGGATTTAAAAAAGTGGTATCATGTTGCAGGAACTTACAGCATACAAAATGGTTTAAGAATATATATCAATGGAGAATTGGCAGGAAGCTACAACGATTTCCAATTTGATTATGGTATTATTTACAGCAACCTTGAACAAGGATTCCGATTGGGTAAAAATCGAGTTGACTTACCTCCAACTGATCCAATTAGAGATTGGGCTACCTATCCATCAAGGTATACTCTGGATGGAATACTTGATGAGGTGAAAATGTATAACAGGGAACTATCAGAAAAAGAGATCCTGGAAAAATTTCAGAAAGTAAAACCACTGACAAAACCCGACTTTGCTGATCGAAAATTCCCAACTGTACCCCCTTCCGGAAGGTTTGGAGCAAATTATACCCGGTTAAGCTATTATCCCGAATGGGATGCAATTTGGCCTGCAGGGGAGGATTTGGATGTGGTTGTACAGTTTGATGAGCATCCTATTAAGCTCATGTTCTGGCGTGGGACACGTTATAGTCCCTGCTGGGTAACCGAAAATGGAAAATGGATGGCCGATCAAAGCCGTGAGACAGGTAACAACTGGTTCCTGGGTGATGGATCGAGGGATGAAATGCCTACCGGCTGTATTGAGCACATGTCGGATGTACAGTGCAGAAGTACACGCGTAGCCATAATAGAAAATAATGATGCCAGGGTGGTAATAAACTGGCGTTATTTACAGATGGATGTTAAATTTCGTCAACAGGATTTACCGAATGAGACAGGTTTTGGTGAATGGGGCAATGAAATGTATTATATCTATCCCGATGGTACCTGTATTCGCAAAGTACTACCCGGTGTGGGAGGTTGGCAGGAAACCATACTATTGAATGAACCTGGCACCCGACCCGAAGATAATATTGAGTTAGAAGCTTGTACTCTTTTCAATTTGAAGGGTGAAAGTAAAAGCTACTCCTGGGAAGAAGGATACCCCGTTTTCGACCTTGAAGATGCAATTATTCAATTAGTAAATTTAAAATCAGAATATAAACCTTTCCTGGTTTTTAGAGAAGGTGGAGGTTTTGAGGTATTCAATTTAGAAGTAAGACCTGAGTATTCCCATTTTCCCTGGTGGAACCATTGGCCCGTTGCACAAATCATCTCCGATGGACGTAGTGCCTTTGCTCCTGACCGTGCTGCCCATTCTTCCTTAAGTTGGGGCGACCCAAATGGTGATGCAGCATTGTATGGAATGACCAATCAACCGGATGCAGAGCTGGTGGATCTGGCCATGTACTGGAACAATTCTCCTAAACTGACAATGAACTCGAAGAATTGCGTTTCCAAAGGATTTGACTATACGGAAAAAGCTTATATTCTAGAGTCAGTGGCGAATGATAAAAATCTTAAGTTCACATTTAACGCCACCAGAGAGAATCCTTTATTGAATCCGGCTTTGGTGATAAATAATTGGCCCGGAGGTGAACCTGAATTAGTATTGAACGGCGAACCAGTCTCACAAGGCCAGGATTTTCGATATGGAATCGAATACACTATCGACGGATCGATGCAGTTGATTGTCTGGATTAAGGTTAAATCATTTTCTGAGACTACAATAAACTTGAAATGAGATGAAGAACAGCAACAGAATTCTATCAACCCGGGTACATGTTGTTTTCATGTTTTTTTTGATTACAATTTCTTTTTATTCTTGCCAAAATGTTACCCACCCTCAGAATCCAAAGGGCACAGAAAGTATTGAAATTGCATTTCACAATAAGGTGAAACGGGTTGGTATGGTTATAAAAATCAAGGCTGATCGTGTTGACGAATACCTGGTATTACATGCAGACTCAACATCTGGAGTTCGTAATTTACTTACGAAGTATAATCTCAGGAACTTTTCCATTTACATGATCCAACTGGAAGATGGT
>DAOUOU010000175.1 GCA_030626465.1 Bacteroidales bacterium | reverse complement strand
CCATGTGCTGGCAAAACAGATAAAGAAAGAGGGTAAGGAATAGAGAATAATAAATTGATCAATCCATTCATGAAATACTAAGATAAATAAGCAGCCTGTAAGTTCTCATAGTACGTCGGGTTTATATTTATCTTAGTATTTCATTAATGGATTGATCAATTTATTATTCTCTATTCCTTATCCTCTTTCTTTATCTCCTCTGCTTCAATTGCATAATATACTTCCCTGTGCGGAATGGTATCGGGCTGTTCATCTACCCACTTTTTCCTGTTGATATCTGCGTAAGTGGAGTCGTAAAAAGGACCCATAATAAAGCCAGTATATTTCTTGAGTTACATATTCCGGAATGCAATTACCAGTCAATCCAGGTTATCAGGATGCTTTCTAGTACAATAATTACCAATTCCAATTCTTCAGATAGGATAATACATTTCCACACTTTAAAGGTATTTGACAATACTCTAATGATAAACCTATAATACAATGAAAAGAATATACATAATCCTGTTACTGATTTCATGTTTTACTCACAGATTTTATGCTCAGCAACTTGAGCTGGGACCTGAACCTATGCGTGATTCGGTTGTAATTGAATACTATTTCTGTTTTGCCAGCACATGGGACGATACTACCTTTTACACAAATATTTTCCACCGCTACCAGGATACCATTAGTAAAAAAGACAACCTGGAAAATGACTGGTAATTGCATTCCGGAATATGTAACCAAACAAGTTGGTAATCACCAAAAAAAACTTTTATTACGTTTGAAAACAATTCCCTTAACGAAGTGATAGTTTTCAGTGAGATGTGAGATTTCATTATATGTTGAAAAAAACGGGTTTCATGCTTTTTCAGGTGCAATCCATTTACCTGATTGATACAAAGTTTTTCTTCCCAACGAAATTTGCTTAAACGGCATTTCAAATGAAAGTTTTTTTATTATAAAATCAAAACGTTAGACAAAATATTATTTTAAGGTGTTAAATAATAATTTCAATATCAATGAATTAAATAAGCAATTTAGAATCAGTCTTATTTAAGGAAGATGATTAATTGATAAGTTGATTAATCGATGAACTGGTGAATCGATTAAATGAAGAATTGTTGAGAAGTTGAGGAGTTGAGGAGTTGAGGAGTTGAGGAGTTGAGGAGTTGAATTGTCGAATAGGAATAAACCGAGAATATAGGATCATGCTTTGACGTGATCATTATTTCAGAACGAAATTTTTCCTACTTTGAGAAATACAAGAAAGTCACCTGCTAAACACTTAAACCTGGGATAAAAGATTATCTTCCCCCTTCTAGGGACCCGTCCGGGCGGAGAATACAAGGGGGTATCTTTTAAAACACAGTAGTACTCAACTGGAATAATGGCAGATACATTGCTATCAAAATTACCATCACCAACAAACCTACCACAATAATCATTATCGGTTCCAGCATATTGCCCATAATAGAGGTCATGTGTTTCACCTCATCGGTGTATTGCTTATAGAGTTTGGAATACAGTTGTCCTACCTGGTTTACTTCTTCGCCTACTTTGGTAAGTGCCACAAGGCGCTGATCAAAAACTTTCTGCCGCTTCATGCCTTCGTGCATTTGTCCTCCTCTTTCTATTTCTTTCTGTATTGCAGCAATTGCTTCCTGAACAGGATAAAAACCGATCATCTTCTTTACCATTTCCAAAGCTTCGAGCAAAGGAACCTGTGTCAGGGTAAGCAATGAAAGCGAATGGCAGAACCTGGCATGCATCAATTTGCTTATGAGTCTTCCGATAAAAGGAATCCGCAAGACGAACAGGGAAGAATACTTTTTGAACCATTCATACCTTTTCATGTATACAATAGCTACTATGGTTGCCAGTACAAAGATAAAGATGGTGAACAGGTGATTTGAAAACCAGTCTGATAAAGCCAGCACATTACGGGTAATAGCCGGCAGTTCACCTCCAAAGCGTTGAAATACTCCTGCAAACATAGGAACAACAACATTCAGCATAAAAAGAACCGCCCCTATGGCAACTATCATCACCATAACAGGATAGGACAATGCCCCGGTCAGTTGCCGGCGTTGTTGCATGCGCAGTGCAAAATAATCTGCAAGTTCTGCCAGCACGTCCTGCAGTTTTCCGCTTTCTTCACCAACTTTTATACTATAGTATTCATAATCGGTAAATTGTCCTGTCTTTTTTAAAGCATCGGAAAAGCTCAGTCCTCCTATTACATCATCAAATACTTGCGAGAATAATTTCTTATGAATCTGAGTATGCTTGTCCTCAAGAAATATTTGCAGGGCCGAACCCAGATCGATACCCGCTGAAAACAAAACGCCCAACTGGTTGTAAAAGCGTTCTTTTTTAGTATCGTTGATTTTTTTCCGCCTGAGATTGATCTCGCGGTTCAGGAAATCGAAATTGATAACCAACTCCTTCTGCTTATCTTTTTGTTGCCTCTTTTTTTCTTTTATTTTCCGGATATCAATTTCCATCACTTCTGTTTCTTAAAATTACGAAATAGAGTCGAAGCAGAATATTTCTTTGTATAAGCTAAAAGTAGTCTTTTATCAGACTCTGCTTCAAGTTCCAATTCTATACTCCCGATAAGATCGTTGTAATCTGTCAGTGCGTCTAGAGATACATCGAATACTCTCAGTTGAAAAGTATCTGTTACTATCTGTGTTTCTCTTACAACCCAATCCCTGTCAAAAAAATATTCTATTTCATCATTCGCAAATTTGATATGTATTTCATCTGATGAAGGAGCAAATATTTCCTTTGCAAGTGCAATATCTTTCTGAAAGGCAAATTGAAACCGGTAGAGTTGTGAATATGCATTTTCCTGTTCGTAGGTCGATTGCAAATAATGTCTGAACTGGGTAAAATAAAGAAATGTCAAACCCACTACAATACCGCTAAGCATCATTACTATCAGCAGTTCTATAACTGTGAAGGCTTTTGTGTTTTCATTCAGTTTCAGCTTCATCGGCTATTATTATTTTCTGCCTGTTTGCAATCAGTTTTTCTCTGTTGTCATATACATTAATAGATATGTACAACAGCCCGTTTTCTTTATCAAACCATTCTATTGCTTTTTCCATATGCAATCCTTCTTCTTCTAATTCTTCACTCAGAAAATTTTCTTCTTTTATGCTTTCACTCAACACCCTGTTTGCCAGTGCAACTGCTCTTGCAGTCTGCTTAATATTGATTTGCTCTCTCATATTTGTAACCACAAAAAATGCTGCGGTGATTGAAAAGAAGATGATCATCAGTGCAATCAAAGGTTCCAGAATACTGGCTTTCAACCTGTATGGTTTTATTCTAACCATTCTATGATATGGTTCGTTTGTTTTGTATCTGAATTTTCAAAAATGAGTCCGCTGGCAAAGGAAGTTTCAAGACCAACAGGATCAATCCATGCATCCAACAAATGATTTTCATAATATCCCTGTCGGGTTTGCAGAAAAAACTTATCGCAATACAAACTTCCAAATATCCTTCCTTTATGCTCTGTTTTTCCTGCACAATAAATAAGTCCGTAAATCTCTGATCCGGACTCTATCTTTATCTGAACATCGCTGTTCTCAGCAATTTCAGCATAAGCCATTATGCAGCCTTCAACACGACTATTACTTTCTACACCAATATATACTGATGATCTACCTATGCCTGCTGCCACTATGGCACTCGGGTATTGGAGAACAGCATCATTTTCAATAAGAACACTATCAAGAGCAAAAAGCTGCACTTTCCCCTCAAAGCCTGATTCAACAATTATTACAGGAGCAATACAAATTACATTTTGTAATTGACAATCGTCTTTTAAGATTATTTTTCTTTGAGATTGAATGATGTAATTTCCTTGCAAGCTTAGCTTGTCAAGAACTATCTTATCTTCACTTTGTACTCTGATCGTTGTTTTCGTGAAATTATTTTGTAAGGTGTTTTTATTGAGAATTTTTTCCGATACCGTGCTATCGGCAGAAGAAGATGATCCGAATAAGTTGTCTGTTAAATAATCGATCATTGATGAGGATATCGGCGGCAAATTCTCTTTGCTTTTGCCTGCGATGCCATCAACAATACTCCGGTATTTGAAAGATTTTCCTTCAATATAAGCCTTGCGTGCACCAAGTTTTGGCAGGTAACAATTTCCTGACAGATAAGTATCTCCTGCAACGGCAAGATAATGACCATGGTCTGCAAGGTAAAGTCCTGTAGATGATTCACCTCCAACTTTGCAACCGTAAAGAGCTGTCCGGTTTATCTGATAATTTTTCCGGTTTGCCTTTGCAGATACAATGTTATAAACACCCCAATGCTTTTTCTGAACCTGCACCATACTAAGAGAATCATCAAAAAGAATTATGTTTTGTGTCTGACCATACTCTACAAACGATTCTTTCTGCATGGCAATGTTTATAGCTGAAACGTAATTGTCAGTCAAACGCTGGAAAGTATTGAGAGACGTGATTTCTATAAAACTATAATATCTGGAAAGAATGAATAGGAAGGCATATACTGCTGATACAAAAGATATGATAATAGCAAGGTAAAGTGCACGTGCTCTGATCCTTATATTAAGGAATTTAACATTCATTCTTCATTTCCAGGGATTACTATTGTAGAATCTTGTTCTGTATCCTTTTCTTCGTCAGGTTTCCATATCTTCATCTTGCCTGCTTCTTTAATCTGCTCTTCTCCTGCTTTGTATTCTTTTGTTTCAACAAGTCTTCCCTCACTGTCATATATTTTTACCTCGCCATCAATTAAACCAAAATGATAGTCAATGGAATTCTTTAAAACACCATTAGCATCCCAATGCTTCCATGTACCGTGCTTAAGACCCCGTTCAAAATTACCCTTTGTAATGAGGTTTTTATCATTATCAAATACAAGATATTCCCCCTGCAAAAGATCGCCTGAATATCCTCCCATATTTTGATTGATCTTGTGCTGATTGTACCAATAGTACATCAGCCTGTCTGAAGTTTTAATATTTTCTTTGTGGATAAGAATATGAGCTCTTACTGTTGAATCCTTATGCTTTGCTACTATCTCCCTGATCATGGGTTGCCATTCAGGCCCTTGTGAGAGCAAATTTGAACATAGAACAATAAATGCTACAGATACAAGAATTTGAGGGATAGAACGAATCTTCATAATAATCTGAATTTGTTATACAATGAATCTCTGAAAAATATATTATTGCCCATTTCTATTCAAGTTTATCTTGGTGTTTTCTTATGATAAACTTTTTCTTCACCCTGGTAAATAAGCTGAACCGAATCGTTGTACATTTTTTTTAGCTTTATTTGCCTGCTCACATCTCTGGCCTGCATAAATGTATTTGAATTGTCTATTTTGAGTAATGCAACCCTCTGATCCTCGTTTATGATCACACCAAGGTACTCAATGTTCGGCCATACAATCCTGCGCCTCTGAATTGGATTCCTTCTGTCTG
>DAOUOU010000221.1 GCA_030626465.1 Bacteroidales bacterium | reverse complement strand
CTTGGCATCTTGTTTTTATATGGCATTGCCTGTTCACCTGTAAATGCCTATATGAATTTGTATTTTGCAGAACTGGGAGCAAATAATCTGCTTATTGGGACAGCCTATACAATTCAGTCGGTTAGCGAGCTTCCGTTTTTTATTATCGGGACTATACTTTTAAAGCGTTTCGGATCGCAAAGAGTTATTCTGCTGTCTATGATTTTTATGGTAGTACGTCTGCTCATCTATGGTATGGTTCCGGATATTACGATAGGACTAATAACAGGAGCATTACAGGGTATTACACTATCTTTTTTTCTGGTAGGTGCAGTAGACTATATTCACAGGCAATTGCCTGAGGGAAGAAATGCCACGGCACAATCGCTTCTCTGGGGACTTTATTTTGGCATTGGTCATACAATTGGAAATTTATTCATTGGTATCCTTAAAGATTCTGTAGGCATGGTTGGTGCCATGAGGTATTTCAGTATTCTTGTCTTTGTTCTGTTTTTGGTCACTCTTTTTTACTTCAACTGGCAGAAGAAACATAGAATAAACCCCACTTGATGTGCCGAAAGGAATAATCATCGAATCCCTTTCTTATTAATTCAATATCTTTGAGCCACATTTTACAAAATGTTTTTTCTTGAACTTATTTGTCTTTATGCGTTAAAGATTGAATGATTGGCTCAGTATGATCAGGAAGATCACAATATTGTTTTTATTATCAGTATTTTTTCTTACAGTTTACGGTGAAACAGATTCCTACTACTTCACCAGGATTGATATTCATCACGGATTATCATACAATCAGGTTCATTGTATTTTAAAAGACAGCCAGGGATTTATGTGGTTTGGAACGAATTCCGGCTTAAATCGTTACGATGGGTACACGTTTAAAGTATTCAAGAATATTCCATCCGATTCTACCTCACTTTCAGACAATCGTGTTAGCGGATTATTCGAGGATAATTTTGGGAAAATATGGGTACTCTTTGCTGAATCATTTACTATTTATGATCCTTTGACCGAAAAATTCTCACTGGAAAGTAAAATTTTTCATAAAAACCTGGAAATTCCGGTTAACGAAATAACAAAAGTAAGGAAAGACAATTCAGGTAACATTTGGTTTTTCGGCAATCAGAATGGTCTGTATAAATACTCACCACTTGATGATTCAATTGTTCATATACGATCTAAAGAGGGCGATCCCGCATCAATTCAGACAGATGAGATCACTTCTATTATAAGTGATTCGAAGAATAATATCTGGATCATTGGAAGCTACGGTATCCTGGAAAAACTGGACAATACATCTAATAAGGTTACCTATAGGAGTTATTTCCTTGGAGACAAATATTCTGAATGGATGGATCTGCAATTGTTTGTCGATAGAGATGATGACCTGTGGATATACTCTTCAAGTAGTGCTGATGGAGCATTCTTTTTTGATACAAAGGCAAAAAAATTTAGGCATTTTCATCAAAAATCAGGTCAATACCGACTGAATAATGATATTGTTAATGCTGTTTTACAAGATGATGAAGGAACGATCTGGATAGGAACAGACCATGGAGGAATCAATCTGATGGACAAAAAAAACTATTCTGTGAAAGTATTGCAGAATAATCCTGACGATAAGCGAAGTGTGAGCCAGAATAGTATTACAACATTATACAGCGACAATGAAGGTATAATGTGGGTTGGCACCTTCAAGAAAGGGGTGTGCTATTACCATGAAAACTTATACAAGTTCAGGTTGTATAAACATCAACCCAACAATCCCAGCAGCCTTCCGTACGATGACATTAATTGTTTTCAGGAAGACGAAAATGGAAATCTCTGGATAGGCACAAATGGTGAGGGACTGATCTATTATGACCGATCACAAAACAAGTTTTCGCAGATAAAGCACAACCCGCAAAATCCGCGATCTTTAAGCAATGATGTCATTGTAAGTATGTTGTACGATAGTCAGAAAGTACTTTGGCTGGGCACTTTCTATGGTGGATTGAACAAGTATGAAAACCCCGGCTTTAAACATTTCAGACACAACTCAGAAGATCCTGGAAGTATTGCAGATGATCGGATCTGGGAGATTTTCGAAGATTCCAGGAATAACTTATGGATCGGGACACTAGGCGCCGGACTGGATTTGTTCGATAAGGAGAAAGATATTTTTCATCATTACCAGATGGAAGATACAAATTCAATACATTCTAATTTTGTCATCTCAATGATAGAAGATAGTCAAAACAATCTTTGGTTAGGAACTGCATACGGAGTTGATTTTTACGACAGCCAATCCAAAAGATTTATTCATTATACTTATGATCCGAACGATAGTAACAGCCTGAGTAACAATTCAGTTTTAGCATTACTTGAAGATAGCAGGGATAATATTTGGATTGCAACAGCTGGGGGCTTAAATCGCTTCGATACAAAAACTAAAGTCTTCTCAAGATTTTTAACATCACATGGTTTGCCTGATAATACAATTCTGAGTCTGGTGGAAGATAATTCCGGAAATATATGGATGAGTACCGGGAATGGGATCTCAAATCTGAAGATTAGTTATGATACAGCAACCGGTTCAAATAAATATGAGTTCATCAATTTTAGTGAATCAGATGGTTTACAAGGGAAGGAATTTAATGAAAGAGCTGCCTTCAAAACCAGTAAGGGAGAGCTGGTTTTTGGCGGACCTGATGGATTTAATATGTTTTACCCGGAGAAACTCACTCGCAATCAGAAGCCCCCGGTTGTTGTTATCACCAATTTCCAGATATTCAACCAGGGTATTACAATTGGAGAGAAGTTGAAAGGAAGGACCATTATTGAACAATCGATCATTCATACGAACAAAATAATATTGAAGCATTCAGAGGATGTGATCTCTATTGAATTCGCTGCTCTGAACTATTTACACCCGGAGGAAAATGAATACGCTTACATGCTTGAAGGATTCAATAAGGCATGGATGACAGCCGATGGCAACAATCGAAAAGCAACCTATACCAACCTTGATGCAGGTGAGTATATTTTCAGGATTAAGGCATCCAATAACGATGGAGTTTGGAATAGTGCCGGAACTAGCTTAAAAATTGTTGTTTTACCACCCATCTGGAAAACCAAGGGAGCTATAATATCCTATATTCTTCTTCTTATGGCTTCTTTACTTGTTTTGAGAAAATTGATACTTTTAAAAGAAAGAATCAGGTTTAAAAGTGAACAGGAAAAACAGGAATCACAGAGACGTCATGAACTCGATCTGTTAAAAATCAGATTTTTCACAAACGTCAGCCACGAATTTCGCACCCCACTCTCGCTTATAATTACTCCTCTTGAGAAGATGCTCAAGAAAGACAGCAAGGATGATCATCAGCCACAAATACAGCTTATTTACAGGAATGCCAGGCGTTTATTAAATCTTGTAAATCAATTGCTGGATTTCAGACGTATGGAAGTTCAAAAAATAAACTTAAAACCCTCTTATGGAAATATTGTTGAATTCATTGATGAAATCTACCAGTCATTCTCTGATTTATCCGAGAAGAAAAACATCAAATTTGAATTCCGTTCATCCAGGGAAGAATTCCATACTTATTTTGATCATGATAAATTAGAAAAGATCATTTTCAACCTGTTATCAAATGCTTTTAAATTCACTCCTGAGGGAGGAAAT
>DAOUOU010000076.1 GCA_030626465.1 Bacteroidales bacterium | reverse complement strand
TAAGGGAACGTTTCTTTCTTTTTTTCTTTGATTTATCGCTGCTTAACTCCGCTTCACTAAGCTTCTTGGCTCTGTTCTGATCAACACGCACCCTTTCTTTTTCCTTCTTTATCCTTTTTCTTTTTTTCTTCCTTTCAAGGCTTTGTGCATCATCAGTATCAACTTTATGGGTTTTATCAGGCAGATCAATTTTCCCTAAAACAGTTGGCCCACTAAGTTTCTCAACCTTTGCACGGATAATCTCTTCAGCAGTATCTTTTTCTATGCTCTTTTCTGGTTCTTTGTCTGGTTTTTCAGTCTTCGCGGCTTTCTCTTGTTTATCCTTTTCTTTTGTTATCCTTTCTTCTTCCTTTTGCTCTTTCGTTTTCTTCGAAGGACGGGTTCGTTGATTCATCGAATCAAGATCAATTTTCCCGACAACTTTTACTTTTGATTCATCATCCCTTCTACCTTCACTTGTTTTTTGCTCATCATCAGGAATTTTCTTTCTATCTTCTTTATTCTTAGTTTCGCTGATTTTCTGAAAATCTTCCTTTGATTTAGCTTCTTCCGGCTGTGTTTCTTTCTTATCTTCCTTAACTATTTGATCTTTACTTCGATCCTCCAGATCAATCTTACCAACAACCTTAGGCTTGATTTCCTCTACTTCTATCTTATATGTCGAACTTTTAGTACCGGTCTCTTTGATCATAAGTTCCTCCTGATCCTGAGGTTGCTCTTCCTGAACTTCCGAGATGTCATTAATAGATAATGGCTGATGCTGTTCTTTAAAATGTCTGAGATTTAATTTTTCTGTTTCTTTTTTTATTGAAAGATCGGAGCTAAACTCTTCCAATAGTAATTCATATTGTTCGGGTGATATTTTTGTATTAGGGCTTGAATCTACATTTTCTTCCTTCTTATGAAGAAAGTCAACTATCGTAGAAATTCCAACATTGAATTCTCTTGCAATCTTGCTTAATCTGGTTGTTTTGATATCTGTCATATGAAAATTCTCTATATTCTATCCACTTGCTATAATTGACACTTCGCTAATATACTGCTTATTATTCAAACTCAGCTTTTAATATCTTCACCACTTCACTTATTGTTTCTTCTTCAAGATCAGTTCGTTTTACCAGATCTTCAACAGAAAGTTCCAATACGCTTTTTGCAGTGTCGCAACCAACTGCCTTGAGTTCGTCAAGAATCCAGCCGTCAATTTCGTCAGCAAATTCTTCAAGATTCACATCTTCATCATTATCACCAGCTTCACGATATACATCAATTTCATGTCCTGTAAGCTGGCTTGCTAATTTAATATTCAAACCACCCTTGCCAATGGCCAGGGATACTTCATTAGGTTTTAAGTATACTTCGGCCTTGTTGTTCTCCGGGTCAATTTTTATACTGGTAATTTTCGCAGGACTTAAGGCTCTTGTAATATACAATTGAATATTGTTGGTGAAGTTTATCACGTCGATATTCTCATTTTTCAACTCACGAACGATCCCATGAATTCTGGATCCCTTCATTCCGACACATGCGCCAACCGGATCTATTCTTTCATCGTAGGATTCAACTGCCACTTTAGCTCTTTCTCCCGGAACACGGACGATTTTCTTAATAGTGATCAAACCATCAAATATTTCAGGTACTTCAAGCTCAAAGAGTCTTTCCAGAAATATTGGTGAAGAACGGGATAATACAATAAGCGGAATATTGTTTCTCATTTCAACCTTTATCACAACTGCACGTATTGTATCTCCCTTTCTGAAATAATCAGAGGGTATCTGTTCCGATTTTGGAAGAATTAATTCATTTGCCTCCTCGTCGAGCACAAGGATCTCTCTTTTCCAGACCTGGTATACCTCTCCGGTAATAATATCACCTACCCGATCGCTGTATTTCAGGTAAACATTGTTTTTCTCCAGGTCAAGGATCCGTGCAGTTAAATTCTGGCGTAAGGCTAGTATCGCCCTGCGCCCAAAATCCGCAAATTTTACTTCATCAGTAACATCCTCACCCACTTCATAATCCTCATCTATCTTTTTAGCCTCTGAAAGTGATATCTGACGATTAGGATCTTCAACCAATCCATCTTCTACTACTTCCCTGTTTCGCCAAATTTCAAAATCACCCTTATCAATATTGATGATCACATCAAAATTTTCATCAGTTGTAAACATTTTTTGAAGCATACCCCGAAAAACATCTTCAAGAACTGAAATCATAGTTGCCCTGTCAATATTCTTAAGCTCCTTAAACTCTGAAAAAGTTTCAATCAGATCTATATTTTCCATACCCTTTTGTTTTAATTTCTATCCTTAAAATTTAATGATAACTTTAACTTCATCTACATTATCATATACTAATCTGTTCCTTTCTGTTGTGCTCTGTTTCTTTTTTTTTCCTTCAATTTTTATTTTTTTCTTCTCTTCAATGCTGAATCCTTTATCATCTGCTTGTATTAATATCCCTTGCAGCTTTTTTCCATCATGCAATTTTACTTTTACCTCCCTGCCAATATTCTTTTGATATTGTTGCAAGACTGTAAAAGGAGAATCTAATCCTGGCGAGGAAACAGTGAGCTCAAAATCTTCCTTCTCCCTGTCTAATCCGTTTTCGATCGAACGACTTAGTGCCACACATTCATTAATTTGTATTCCTTTGTGGCTATCCACCAATAATTTAATAGTATTGCTTGTATTTACCTCAAGCTTAACAATAAACAAGTCCTTTTCGGTGACTAATTCGTTTATCAATTTAACTATTTTTTCCTCTGAAATCATTTACCAGCAATAAAATAGGGGACTTTTGTCCCCTATGCACAATAAACCTCCACGTATGCAAAATTATAAAATATCATAGAAACAACAAAAATTAATCGTAAATCTATAAATAAATGATTTCGTGCCAATCGCGTTCAATTTTTTTTAATATTTGAAGTCAATTCTGAATAGCTTTGTTTTACATAAAATTTCTAAGTAAAATTGAATAGTAAAAAGATAAATAAAAAGAAGATAATAAATGATCCGGTTCATGGATTTGTTACAATTACCTCTGAGTTTATATTCGATTTGATAGAGCACAATTATTTTCAAAGACTCAGGAGAATAAAACAACTTGGATTAACACATTATGTTTATCCGGGAGCCACACATACACGATTTCAACATACGATAGGGGCATTACACCTTATGGGTCAGGCACTCGATAGTCTAAAAAGCAAAGGAATTAAAATCAGTAAAGATGAAGAAGAAGCTGTTCTAGTTGCCATTCTTCTGCATGATATCGGGCATGGCCCGTTTTCACATGCCCTTGAAGAAAGTTTGATATCCGGGATTGATCATGAAATATTATCCCAGCTTTTAATGAATGAATTAAACACGATTTTTAACGGCAGACTGAATCTTGCGATCGAAATTTTCAACAACAGGTATTCGAAGAAATTTCTTCACCAGCTTGTTTCTAGTCAACTCGATATGGATCGTCTCGATTATATTAAACGCGATAGTTTCTTTACAGGTGTTGCAGAAGGTACGATAGGAACTGATCGTATCATTAAGATGCTTAATGTTTCGGATGATAAACTGGTGGTTGAAAAAAAAGGTATTTACTCTGTGGAAAAATTCCTTATCTCCCGGCGCCTTATGTATTGGCAGGTTTACTTTCACAAAACTGTAATGGCTTCGGAATATTTATTGGTAAAAATGTTACAACGTGCAAAATTGCTTGCATCAAAAGAGGTAAGCATGTTTGCAACTCCGGCTTTGTCGTATTTTCTGTACCACGATATACATGCAGCTAATATCAAACAAGAATTGCAAAAAGTCATTTCACATTTCGTAAAACTGGATGATACCGATATTATTACTTCAGCCAAAGAATGGGCGAACCACGATGATAAGATTTTATCAATATTGGCACGAAACCTTGTCAACAGAAAATTGCCCCTGGTTATTCTGAGTGAGACCTCTCCAAAAAAAGAAATGATCTCCAAAATCAAAAAAAATATTATGCAATGTTACGGCCTGGCAGAGAAAGAAACCACCTATCTGCTGATTTCCGGAGAAATATCACATAACGCATTTGGTAGTAGCGATGATATGATACAAATCTCAGTGAACAAAAATGAGTTAAAAGACCTTTCTGAAGTTTCTGACATACTGAACGTTCCTTATCTTCAAAAATCAGAAAAAAAATATTTTATATGTTTTCCCAAGAATTGTGGAGTATGAATTTTATTCTATACTTTTGCATCCAAATTTTACGCCATGGAATTTACAGCTCAGACTATTGCTGATTTTCTTAAAGGAACTATTGAAGGTAATCCACAAGAAACAGTTACAAATATTTCACGAATAGAAGAAGGAAAGAAAGGAACTCTTGCCTTTCTCGCCAATCCAAAATATGAAAAATACTTATACTCATCCGAAGCATCCATTGTGCTTATTAACAGGAACTTAAAACTTGAAAAAAAAGTTAATACAACCCTGATCAGAGTTGATGATGCTTACCAGTCTTTTGCATCATTATTGAATCTTTATACCAGCACATTGCCTCAAAAGAAAGGAATTGATACAAATTGTCATATAAGTGATTCTGCTTCTTACGGTAAAGATTGTTATATTGGTGCTTATACCTTTATAGGTGATCAGGTTAAGATTGGAGATAATGTTAAAATTTATCCCCAGGTATATCTGGGTGATAAAGTACAAATAGGAGATAATACAACCCTCTATCCCGGAGTTAAGATCTACAACGATTGTATTATTGGAAAAAAATGTATTTTACATGCCAGTACGGTTGTCGGCTCAGATGGGTTTGGTTTTGCCCCCGGAGAAGGCACATACCAAAAAATCCCGCAGATAGGAAATGTAATTATTGAAGATAATGTAGAAATAGGCTCAAATGTATCAATTGACAGAGCCACTATCGGCTCAACTGTAATACATAAAGGTGCTAAACTCGATAATCTGATACAAATAGCACACAATGTTGAAATTGGGGAAAATACAGTTGTTGTGGCACAAGCCGGAATAGCCGGTTCAACAAAAATAGGTAAAAATTGTATGATCGCAGCTCAGGCTGGAATAGTGGGACATATCTCAATTGCTGATGAGGTTAAAATTGGAGCACAATCTGGTCTGAGCCACAGTGTCAAAAACAATGGCGAGATTCTTCTCGGATCACCGGCATATAATCTCTCAGAAACAAAAAGATCCATGATCATCTACAAGAAGTTGCCTGATATGTATAACAAAATCAATGAGCTTGAAAAAACTCTCAGGGAAATACGTGAAAACATCAAGTGATAATACCATAAGCCAATTCATGAGAATTTTATATCTTTCGCCCTTAAAAATTTAAACCTTCTGTTTCTGGTATGATTGAAAAGCAGAAAACCATTTTAAAAGAAATCACTCTTAATGGTAAAGGATTACACAGTGGACAGGAAGTAGAACTTACATTTAAACCTTCTGAACCCGGATCCGGATACCGTTTCAGACGTGTAGATCTTGAAAATAAGCCTGAAATTAAAGCTGTTGCAGAAAACGTTATAAATACTGCCCGAGGAACTACTATTGAAGAAAATGGAGCCCAGGTAATGACAATTGAACATGTTTGTGCCGCATTGTCAGGAAGTGGAATCGATAATATCATCATTGAATTGAACAGTCCGGAGATCCCTATACTTGACGGAAGCGCAAAATACTACCTGAAAGCTCTTAGAGAAGCAGGCATAACTGATCAGGATGCTGAAAAAGAATACTTTGCCATTAAGGAAAAAGTTGAGTTTAAGGACGATAAGAATGGAGTTAAAATTATAGCATATCCTGATGATAATTTTAGCGTGGATGTTCATATAGATTTCAACTCAAGAGTATTAGGGTATCAATATGCTACTATGAATGCCCTGGATGAGTTTGAAAAAGAAGTTTCTGGTTGTAAAACCTTCGTTTTTCTCCACGAACTGGAAATGCTTTTTGAAAACAACCTTATTAAAGGCGGTGATCTTGATAATGCTTTGGTTATTGTTGACAAACAAATGTCAAAAGAACAGCTGGATCACCTGGCTGAATTGTTTAATAAACCAAAAGTGGAGGTACTCCCGGAAGGATTTTTAAATAATACTGTGCTTACTTTTCAGAATGAGCCTGCCCGTCATAAACTACTCGATATAATAGGTGATTTGTCTTTGATCGGCATGCCTCTGAAAGCTAAAATAATAGCTTACAAACCCGGACATTATGCAAATACTGAATTAGCCAAAATAATAAGAAAACAGATTAAAAAAGTGCAATCAAAGTCACTGCCTCCTGAATATGATCCAAATGCAAGTCCTCTGCTTGATATTAATGAAATAAAAAAAAGACTGCCTCACCGACCTCCTTTTCTGTTAGTAGATAAAATCACATACATGGATGAATGGGTAGTGTGTGGAATCAAGAATGTAACAATGAATGAGTCCTTTTTTACTGGTCATTATCCAGATGAACCAATTATGCCGGGTGTCTTGCAAATTGAATCCATGGCACAAATCGGGGGAATATTATTATTAAGCAAAGTACCTGATCCGGAAAACTACCTTCTGTATTTTCTGAAAATTGAAAATATTAAATTCAAACATAAAGTCATCCCGGGTGATACATTGAATATTCGAATGAGACTTATTGATCCTATAAAAAGAGGGATTGCTTTTACAATTGGCCAGATTTTTGTAGGCAATACGCTCGTCATGGAGGGACAGTTTGTGGCTCAACTGGCTAAAAAATAAGAGCAAGAATACTTAAAGTTCTCATTCAATAGATATCTGATCAGTAAAACAATTCATATGATACATTCTCTAGCTTATGTCGATCCCGGAGCAAAAATTGCCAAGAGTGTTGTTGTTGATCCTTTTGCGAGTATATCAAAAGATGTGGTAGTAGGTGAAGGTACCTGGGTTGGATCAAACGCTGTTTTAATGGATGGTGCTCGTATTGGCAAAAATTGTAAGATATTTCCGGGTTCAGTTGTTTCCGGGGTTCCGCAAGATCTGAAATTCGCAGGTGAGATAACCACTGCAGAAGTTGGAGACAATACCACCATTCGAGAATTTGTAACCCTTAACCGGGGTACAAAAACCAAAGGGATGACAAAAGTTGGAAACAACTGTCTGATTCAATCTTATGCCCATATTGCACATGATTGTACATTGAAAGATAGTTGCATTTTAGGCAGTCATGCCGGACTGGCCGGAGAAGTTGAAATAGATAGCTTCGCCATAATCAGTCCTTATTCAATTGTACACCAGTTTGTAAGAATTGGAACTCATGCTTTTGTACAGGCTGCCGGTAAAGTAGGAAAAGATATCCCTCCCTATATATTAGCTGGCAGGGAACCTCTATCCTATACGGGTACTAATTCTATCGGACTCAGAAGAAAAAACTTTTCAAAAGAATCGATTTACGAAATTCAGGAAATATACAGAATCATTTATCAGCGGGGAATGAATATTTCTGATGCTATCAGATATATTGATACAAATTTGCCTGCTACTGATGAACGTGATGAAATTATCCTTTTTATAAATAACTCAAAAAGAGGAATAATTCGCGGATATTTTGATAATGATGAGTAATTTCTTATTATTCATCTTTTTAAACTATTCCATCCCATCGAACTAATTTCTGTAGAACTACCATCTGGTATTATAAGGTATTTTCCTTCACTTTTATCGGTCATATGACCTATAACTGATATTCCTGGAACTGCGGATAATCGATCAAAATTCCGAGTTGAAGTTGTAAACAGTAACTCATAATCCTCACCTCCATTTATTGAAATAGTAACAGGTTCAAGATTCATCTCTTCAGCAGCTTTGCGCGTCTCTTCTGCTATTGGTATTTTTTCGGCAAAGATTTTACAACCGGTATCTGAAGCATCACATAAGTGCAATACTTCTGATGAAAGACCATCTGATATATCAATCATTGATGTTGGTTTTATTCTGTTCTTCGCAAGAAGATCAATGATATCTTTTCTGGCTTCTGGTTTTAATTGTCTTTCCAGCACATAATCATATCCTGACAAATCAGGTTGTATCTCAGAATCCCTGGTAAAGATTTTCTTCTCACGTTCAAGCAATTGCATGCCCATGTATGCTCCTCCCAAATCACCTGAAACACAAATAAGATCATTTGCTTTAGCACCTGATCTGTAAATTATACCATCTTCATCTACAGTCCCAATCGCTGTAATGTTAATGGTCAATCCTGTCATTGAACTGCTGGTATCGCCTCCAATCAAATCCACATTATAGATGTCACATGCTAAGTGTATCCCCTCATACAATTCCATAATCATTTCCGTGGTAAACTTGGCAGAAAAAGCTACTGATACAAGAATCTGGGTGGGCTTTGCATTCATTGAATATACATCCGATAGATTTACAACAACTGCTTTATAACCAAGGTGTTTCAATGGTGTATATACAAGATCAAAATGAATGCCTTCGGTTAATAAGTCGGTTGTTACTACCGTTTTCTTTCCATCCATATCCAAAATTGCAGCATCATCCCCAACTCCAAGTACTGATGATTTATGTTTCAGCTTGATTTTTTCCGTGAGTAAACGAATCAATCCGAACTCCCCAATAGTTTCTAAATCAATGTTATTTTTCTTTTTCAACATCTGCGCCTGATAATTGTTACGGCTATTGGCAGACAAAGATATTAATTTGATTACTTTTTGTATCTTTGATCTTATTTAGAATTTTTCTAAATAATAATATCGTGCAAAATTATTGAGGCAATGAGCGCAGAACAGGATCAAATACTAGACCAGGTAACTTCGAACGATTACAAATATGGGTTTTACACCGATATTGAAGTTGATGCCTTACCAAAAGGATTGAATGAAGACATTATTCGGATGATCTCTGAAAAGAAAAGTGAGCCGGAATTTATGCTTGAATTCCGGCTAAAAGCATACAGGCACTGGAAAACGATGAAGATGCCAAACTGGGCCCACTTAAAACTACCCGAAATAAATTACCAGGACATCATTTACTATGCTGCACCAAAACAGAGGGCAACATACAATGGTCTTGAAGAAGTAGACCCTGAATTGCTGGCTACTTTCGAAAAACTGGGCATCCCTCTGGAAGAACAGAAACACCTTTCCGGAGTTGCTGTTGATGCAGTTATGGATAGTGTTTCAGTAAAAACTACTTTTCGTGAAACACTTGCTGAATTGGGAATCATCTTCTGTTCTTTCAGTGAAGCTGTTCAGGAACACCCCGATTTAGTAAAAAAGTACATGGGATCTGTTGTGCCCTACACCGACAATTATTTTGCAGCACTCAATTCAGCAGTGTTTAGTGATGGTTCTTTTTGTTATATACCAAAAGGTGTACGATGTCCCATGGAGCTTTCTACCTATTTTCGTATCAATGCTTTTAATACAGGACAGTTTGAGCGAACACTGATAATAGCTGACGACGATAGTTACGTAAGTTACCTTGAAGGATGTACTGCTCCCCAGCGTGACGAAAATCGATTGCATGCAGCTATTGTAGAAATCATCAATCATGATAATGCCGAGGTAAAATACAGTACTGTTCAGAACTGGTATCCTGGTAATAAGGAAGGCAAAGGAGGAATTTTCAATTTCGTTACCAAAAGAGGTATTTGTAAAGGGGATAATTCGAAAATTTCATGGACTCAAGTGGAAACAGGCTCTGCCATTACATGGAAATACCCGAGCTGTATTCTGAAGGGTGAGAATACGATCGGGGAATTTTATTCCGTTGCAGTTACCAACAACCATCAGCAGGCCGATACCGGAACCAAGATGATACATATTGGAAAAAACTCACGAAGTACTATCATATCCAAAGGCATTTCTGCAGGCTTTGGCCAGAACAGCTACCGCGGTCTTGTGAAAGTACTTAAGAATGCTGATAATGCCCGGAATTTTACACAATGCGATTCATTATTGCTCGGAGACCAATGTGGTGCTCATACCTTCCCCTATCTCGAAATTGACAATGAATCTGCAATTATTGAACACGAAGCTACAACCTCAAAAATTGGAGAGGACCAGATATTTTATTGTAATCAAAGGGGTATAAATACGGAAAATGCCATTGGCCTGATTATTAACGGGTATGCCAAGGAGGTATTGAATAAGCTACCCATGGAATTTGCAGTTGAAGCACAGAAGTTGCTGCAGATCAGTCTTGAGGGAAGCGTTGGTTAATTACTAATTTTAATCAGAAAAAATGCTTGAAATAAAAAACTTACATGTCGCAATAGATGGAAAAGAAATTCTGAAGGGGATAGACCTTAGTGTTAAGCCAGGAGAAGTGCATGCCATCATGGGCCCTAACGGGTCGGGAAAAAGCACTCTTGCAGCCATTCTTGCAGGAAGAAATACTTTTGAGGTAACAAAAGGCAGTGTCAAGTACCTGAATGAAAATCTGCTTGATCTTGCTCCGGAAGACAGGGCCAGGAAAGGGATTTTTCTGGGGTTTCAATACCCTGTAGAAATTCCGGGAGTATCCATGGTTAATTTTATGAAAACTGCAATTAATGAACAACGAAAATTTAATAATCTCGAACCTCTCTCAGCTTCAGATTTTCTGAAACTGATGCGGGAGAAAAAAGAAATTGTTGAAATTACTTCCAGTTTAACCAATCGTTCAGTTAATGAAGGATTTTCGGGAGGAGAAAAGAAAAAGAATGAGATCTTTCAAATGGCAATTCTTGAGCCCAGACTTGCCATATTGGATGAAACAGACTCCGGTCTGGACATCGACGCACTTCGTATTGTGGCCAATGGAGTAAATAAACTGAAAAACAAGGACAATGCCACAATAATTATAACTCATTATCAGAGACTGCTGGAACATATTATACCTGATTTTGTACATGTACTGTATAAGGGAAAAATTGTCAGATCGAGCAGTAAAGAACTTGCTCTGGAGCTTGAGGAAAAGGGATACGAATGGCTTAAAGATTAATTTTAAAATGGTATGACAACACTTCAATTACAGGAAGAATTAACCGATATATATACAAAAAATGCTGATAAAATATCGAAGGGCACAAGTAGTCTTATGAACAAACATCGTGTAAGGGCTTTAAGCGATTTTCAAAAGTTAGGATTACCTGCCAGAAAGCATGAAGACTACCAGTATACAGACCTGATGAGTTATTTGAAGGGCGATTATTCATACGAAATTGCACCAGCACCCTTTTCAATTGATCTTGAAGAACTATTTCGTTGCGATATTCCCGAATTGAATACGCATATTGTCCTTGTGTTAAATGGCTTTTATTACAAAAAGAATAATCTCAACACACTCCCCAGGGGGGTTATAATAAGTAGTCTTGCTGAAGCATCATTAAAATATCCGGAAATCGTAAATCATCATTATGCACAATATGCGGATACATCTTTGGATAGCCTCACTGCATTGAATACCTTATTTGCTCAGGATGGGATTTTCATCTATATACCAAAGAATATTAGTCTGGATAAACCCATACAAATAATAAATGTT